>JBFJYU010000006.1:0-26073 GCA_041622435.1 Thermoplasmatota archaeon
GCGCCCGGGTCGCCCAACCGGCATTACGCCCTGGAGGTGCCCATCACGTTCGAGGGCGTGCCGGTGATGAGCGAGGACTTCGTGGCGGACGCCCACGCCAACAACGTGGCCGTGTACGTGTGGACGATCGGCGATTGCCCCACCATCGAGGCGCTCGTGGCTCTCGGCGTGGACGGCATTATGACCGACCGGCCGAGCGTCCTGGCCGACTACTACGCCCGCGGCGCGTGCGCCTGAGCGCAGCATTCCCGGAGCCGCTGGTCGGCCCGGCCTGGCCGGCTTGGTCCGGCCGCAGCCCGTCGGACTGGCCGGGCAACGGCCACCCGCAGCGCCCCGCACACTAAAATCCAACAAACCGATGCTGGAGCATTGGTGCTCCCATGCGGTTCTCCCAAGCCTTCAGCATCCTGGCCGCCATCGTCCTGCTCGCCCCGGGCGGCGTCGATGGCCACAGTGAACGCGAGGCGACGTTCCCCGAAGGCACGGGATTCGTACCCGCGCATCGGCCGTTCGACGCGGGCGCCGAATTCATCGTGGTCTGCAAGGCCAACAGCGCGCGGCTCATCAGCGCCATGGACCCCGGGCCGCAGAAGCGGCTCAGCCAGGCGCTCATCGGGCACTGCGCCCACGAGCACATCCAGGCCGCCGTCGACGCCGTCACCCGGCCGGGGACCAATATCTACGTCCTGCCCGGAACCTACCTTGAAGAGCCCAGCCTGGCACCGCCGCCGGCCGGCAGCTATTGCGCCGGCGTGCCGGACGACGACCTGATCCCGTACGAGGATCAGGCGCGCTGTCCCAACGTCCAGAACCTGATCGCCATTGCCGCCGACGCCGGACGCTACCCCGCCCCGTGCCCGGCAACGCGCGACCTGTCAACCCCTGGCGCCCACCGCCTCTGCCACCTGCAAATCGAGGGCACCGGCGACGATCCGATGGATGTCCTCATCGACGCCCAATGGAAGAAACTCAATGCCATCCGGGGCGACCGCGCCGACGGCCTCGTCCTCGCCAACCTGGCTACCCAGCGCAGCGACTTCAACGGCATCTACGTGCTTGAGACCGACGGCTTCCTCCTCGACCGCGTCGTCGCGCGCACCAATTACGAATACGGCATTCTCAGCTTCGCCGTCGACCACGGCCTCATCACCCGCTGCCACACCTTCTACAACGGCGAAAGCGGCGTCTACCCCGGCAGCGCCAGCGACCTCGGCGGCATCCACGACCACCCCGCCGTCGAGATCGCGTACTGCGACAGCCACCACAACGGCCTCGGCTACAGTGGCACCGCGGGAAACTCGGTGTACGTGCACCATAACCGGTTCCACCACAACATGGCTGGGCTCAGCATGGACAGTGCGTTCCCGGGCCACCCCGGCCTGCCGCAAAACTCGGCGGTGTTCGAATCCAATCTCATTTACAGCAACAATGAAAACTATTACGACAATTACCGCGACGAATTTGGCTTGCCGCAGGGCTACTCCTACGACGGCAAGGAAGACGTTTGCAAGGCAACCCTCCTGGAGCGCGACCCCGACGATGGCTTCGTCTGCGCCGTCGTGCCGGTCCCGGTTGGCACCGGCCTCATGATCGCCGGCGGCAACAACAATTTGTTGATCAACAATTACGTTTGGGACAACCACCGCTACGCCATGATGCTCTTCGGCGTCCCCGCGGTGCTGCGTGAGGAATACGATCCCGCGCGGCTCCTGGACACGAGCCACGACAACCGGTTCATCGCCAACAAGCTGCACGCCCCGCCGCGCCTGCCCGCCGACGCCGGGTCCGGCCCCAACGGCATCGACTTCTGGTGGGACGAGGGTGGCGCCGGCAATTGCTGGCAGGACAACGCCGCGCCGGGGCGTCTCGGGGTCATCAGCGACCCGCCGGTGTTGCCCGACTGCCGCTGGCCGCAGGCGGTTCTGGACATCCAGCGTGCGCCCAGCCCCAAGATCGCGACGCTGGCCTCGTGTGCCACGTTCGAGCCTCCGAACAACACCCACCCGCCTGGCTGCACGTGGATGGACAGCCCTCCCGAGCCCGTGCGGCCCTAGCAAGGCTGCAGCCGCCGCGCCGTGGTGGGCAGCCATTTCACTGCACAGCGACCCCCCGTCAGCGAAACACGTACAAGCCCCCGCCGGATACCCGCATTCGGTTGCTCTATGAAATGGAACGTGGTTTTGACTGTCGCCTTCGCTTTTTCGTTATTTTTTGCGTCTGTACCTCTCGGGTTGGCAGATCACCTGCCAGCCCATGCCCCCCTTGACTTGACCGGCGACGCAGCCGTCCACACGCAGGCCGACCTCGACGGCTGGCCAGGCGCCGGGACCGCCGCCGACCCGTACGTCATTTCGGGTTACACATGGGACGCCGCGGCATCCAACGGCATCGCGCTCAGGTTCGAGAACCTCGACGACGTCCACCTCGAGATCACGGGCAACCACTTCTTCGACAGCACCGGCGACCAAACCCGCGACGGATTGCGCATCGACAACGCGCCCGGCGTGGTGCTCGCCGACAACACGTTCGACGACAGCCTTGACGATGGCTTCCTCATGCGCAACATCGGCTTGTCCGAGGTGCTGCGCAACCACGTGGGCTCGGCGACGGTGTGGTCCTCGCAGGACCGCGATTACACCATGTATGCGCATGACAACGTGGCCACCGAGGACCTGTTCTTCCACGTCTGCTATGGCGAGGGCACCGGCAACGTTGCCGGCGACACGATGCAGTTCGGCACCGAAACGTGGACCCTGCTGTGCGGCACCCCTGACGTGTCGTACTCCGACAACCGCGCCGCCGTAACCGCCGTCGACGGGGGTCGCATGACCATCCGCAACATGGACGGCGGCTACCTGTACGTCGATGAGGGCGAGGATCTCGTCATCGAGGACTCCGTCTTCACCCATGCCACGCTGTGGTGGTCGCTTGCCGACACCACGCTTCGCAACGTCAGCATGCCGGGTCCGCTGCGCACCAGCGAGGCGGTCCGCGTGACCATCGAGGACAGCACCATGGGGTCCATCACCATGGGCCACGGGGACGAGGGAAGCACCACGATCACCGTCCAGGGCAGCACCATCACCGGCGGCGCCGACTTCACGCGCGTGAGCAAGCTCACCTTCCAGGACAATGCCGTGCAGAACTTCGTCCTGGACCGCGGCGTCGACCTGGTCTTCCAAGACAATGTTGTGACGCCCGACCCCACCCAGTTCGGCGTCGATGTCTTCACTGGCGACGACAACGTCGTGATCGACGGAAACACCATCATGGGCGGCGCCGTCGGCATCCGACTCGACCGGGCCCCCAATGGCGATGTCAACAACAACGTCATCCGCAACGCCGACACCGCGATCCTGGCAACCCGCACCGGCGCCGACTACGACGGCAACGACCTCGAGGGCGGCACCGTTGGCTTCCACTTTGACGACGCTGACGGCCCGGTCCTGACGGGCAACCGGATCGTTGGGTTCGACACCGGCCTGCTGCTGGAGCGCGGCGGCATCACGGCCTACGACAACTGGTTCGAGAACGCCCTCAACGCCGACCTCACCAACGCGCTGGCTCTGGTCCAGTTCTTCACTCCGCCGCAACTCGGCCCCAACATCGCCGGCGGCCCCCTGAAGGGTGGCAACTACTGGAGCGACTACGCCGGCCAGGACCTCACCGGCGACGGCTTTGGCGAAGAGCCGCACGGCTTCTCCCCCGAGCCCGCCGGCTACACGGCTTGCCTCGCGGGCATCGGCCCCTGTGGCCCGGTTGGCACCACATTCGTCGAGGATCCGCGCCTGCAGGCCCTGGTCGACCCATTCCCCCTGGTGCCCGCCTAGCCCGCGCCGGCCCTGGCCGCGCACCGGGTCCGGCGCGCGACGCCGGGCTTTCGGCCCGGCTCCGTCCGGCCCGGTGACGACAACCCTTAGACAAGCCCGTCCGTCGGCCACCCGTCGATGCGGTTCCAGATTCTTTCCCACGCCGGGCTCCTCGTGGAGGGCCAGGGCAAGCAGTTGCTATGCGACCCCTGGGTTGTGGGAAGCAGTTACTGGAGGAGTTGGTGGAACTACCCGCCGCCGCCCCAGAACGTGGTGGAGGCCCTGAAGCCCGACTGCATCTACCTGACGCACATCCACTGGGACCACTTCCACGGGCCCAGCCTTCGCCGCTTCGACCGCTCCACGCCGATCGTGGTACCGAAGGGCAATTACGCCCGCATTCGGCGCGACCTGGGCCGCATGGGCTTCAAGAACGTCATCGAGCTCGCCGACGGTTGCAGCCACGAAATCGCGCCCGGCTTCCGCCTGACCAGCTACCAGTTCGGGCCCTTCATGGATTCCGCCGCTGTCGTCGAATGCGACGGCACGACCATCCTCAACGTCAACGACGCGCCCGTGATGGGGCCGCCGCTGCGCCGCATCGCCAAGCGTCACAAGCCGGTCGACTTCGTCTTGCGCAGCCACTCGTCGGCCAACCCGTTCCTGTGTTACGACGTCATGGACGACCCCGACTACCAGGTTGACGACTACGACTACGTGCGCTTCTTCGCCCTCATCGCCATGGAGGTGGGCGCCACGTACGCGGTTCCGTTTGCATCCAACATGTGCCACCTGCACCCGGAAACCATCCACTTCAACGACGACGTGGTGACCCCCGCCGACGTGGAGGCGTACTTCCTGGAACACGACATCCGGGCGCCGGAATTGCGCGTCATGGTGGCCGGCGACGCCTGGGAGGGCTCCAGAGGCCAAGGCACGTTCAACGTTGCCAGCCACGACTGGTTCACCAACCGCTCCGAGCACATCGCGCGCCTGGCGGCCGAGGCGGCGCCCCGGCTGGAGGCCACCGCGGCCCGCGAGGCCAAGGCCACCGTCAAGCTGCACAAGCTGCAACGCTACTTTGGCCGCCTCCACAACCACCTTCCCCGGCCGCTGCGGCGCTGGTTCAAGGGCCACCCGATCACCATCGTCGCAACGGGCGCCGCCGGCGAGCAGACTTTCCGCGTCAATCTGGCCAAAGGAACTGTCGAGGAGCGACCGGGGTACAGCGACGAGGAGGATCCGTTCCAGATCCACGCCGCAGCCTACCTGATCAACCAATGCGTCGCCAACAACATGTGGGCGCACCTGGGCATCAGCAAGCGTGTGCGCTACCGCGTCCGCAAGGACGAGGTGCCAACGGCCAAGCGCCTCGATTTTGTCTTCACGCTCGACGAATACGAAATCATCCCGCTCAGGCACAACTTCCGCGCCCGCAGCCTGCAAACCTGGCTCCTGCGCTGGCGCGAGGTGCTGCTCTACGCCCGCTGGGCCTTCGATCTGAGCCGAGGTGGGGTTGAGGTGGACAAGTATTTCCGCAGCCGGCACCGCCTGCCGCCATCGGACCGGATGAAAGTCAATCCGGCTTCGTAGCCTAGCGCACCAACGGGTATTGATCCAGCCGCGCAGCGTCCGCCGTCGGCTGGTGGGGCGTGTCGCCAACGCCCGTGCCAAGCGAATCGGTCCCGGCGTAGTCGCTCCAGTAATTCCCGGCAATCACGGGCCCGCCGACGATGTTTGTGGTCGTCGGGGCCGCAGGCGTCGGCGGCCGGGACCACTCGATGAGGAAGCCCTTGGGTGCAACGGCATTGACGGTGTTGTCGAATTCGTTGTTCCACACTTCCCGAACTGGCGCGTTGGCGGCGGCGCCATCGTAAAACATCTTGACCGCCAACTCCAACCCCAATTCATTGCCAACGAATTGGTTGTCGTGAATGGTGGCCCTGCCCGGTCGCTCCAAGCGCATCCCGACAGCGTTGTCGGCCGCGACGTTTGCGCGCACATCAAGGTCCTCGTACGCCGGCGTCGCGGCAGAGAAGGCGTCGTCCAGGACGCGAACGTGGAAGCCGGCGCCGCCGTTGCCAGTGGCCGTGTTGTCGCTGAGCGTGAGGCCTGGTGGCCGCGGGTATCCGACGGGGAGGAAATCGGCTGTCGGGCCGAGGTTGGCCAAATGGATTCCGTCGCCGCCGTTGCCGGTGACGACGTTCCCCTCGGTCGGGCCCCGGTATCCCTTGGCATGGATTCCGTGCAGCCCGCTCCCGGATACTTCGTTGTCCACAATCGCGTCCGCCTCGGACAAGACAATTCCGGACCAGCCGGCGTCGCGCACGACGTTGCCCACCGCGACGACGATGGTGCCGTGGCCGTTGATGCCATCCTCTCCGGCGCCCAAGATGGTGTTGCCCTGTAGGCGGGCTGCATCGGTCTTGATTCCCGTGCCGCCGACCTGGGTGAGGGTGTTGTTGGCCACCGTGGATCCGCGTGTGAACTCTGCAACGATTCCGTGACGGCCAATGTTGCGCAGTTCGTTGTTGGTTACGTCACCGGTGACTGGCACCCTGATACCATCGGTTCGAACATCGGTGATGGTGTTGGAATCGATCGCGCCATCGGCGAGCTCCCACCCCTGGATCCCGGCGCCGGCGCGCGTAATCTGGTTTTCGGCGATTCGGGCGTTCATGGTGGCGCTCAAAAAAATCCCTTCGCCCTTGACGTCCTCAATGGTGTTGCCGATGACGCGGCTTTTCTCGCTGAGATCCCGGGCGAGAATGCCCCAGGCGCAATGGCTGACGTGGTTGCCAACGATATTGAGGGTCCGCTCGTTGGCGTAGGACCCTACCCATATGCCCGACGTCTCGCAGCGGGTCACCTTGTTGTAACTCAATGCCACGTCCCAGGAATCCCAACTCACGCCTACACCATAATCGACATCAGACAGCGTGTTGTTGGACACAGTCACCCGCCGGGAGACATCGTCCACATAGATTCCCTCGCCATCTCCAATGGTATTGCCGGAAATTGTGATGTCGCCCGCGCGTTCGGTATGGATGCCCTGCGTGCCCCCCGAGATCGTGTTGTCGATGGCGGCCCATGTGGGCTCACGGGTGGCTTCCGCCAATTGCCGTTCGTAATTGACCCAAACGTGAAGCGGTTCGTAGTTGGAGCCGATGAAGGCGATGGCGCGACCCTCCACGTCGATCGTGTTTCCGATGACGGTTGTCCACTGGCTTGCGTAGAGGTGAACGCCGCCGTTTGTTTGGCCGCCCGGCGGATTCAGAATGGTGTTGTTCTCAATTCGAACGTGGTGGGTGATATGGCGCAGCGTGATGCCTACCGCCGTGCTCGCGTCGATCGTGAGGTCCCGAATGATGAAGGGCGACTCCTCGCTACCATCGCCGGGCCAACCGTTCTCGCGCGCTGCGGCCTCCAGGCCGCCGTTGCCGGCAATGAAGATTGGCGCGGTCATTGCCGAATTTGCTTCCTGCGCATGAGCCAAGCCTGGCAGTCCTGCAAGAATCAACAAAAATGTGAAGCTGGTTGCAAAAAACGTTGTTTTGACGTGATCACCCATGAACCATCACCAAGGCCGGTACCTGGAACGGGCCATAAGAGGGTTGCCAGCCGCCGGCCCCGCGGGGCAGGAAGATGGCTGCACGGACGACGCGTCGGCCTCGTTTGGCTTGGGGCCCGGCGCCACTTCATCGGGACCTGCCCCGGGCGTGGGCCGCGCCCCGTTCCCGCATTGGGGTGGGGGGAGAAGGGGGAAGTTTCATCGCGGCGGTTAGACCAGCGGGTATCGGTCGAGCCGCACGGGGTCTGCCGTCGGCTGATGGGGCGTGTCACCTAGGCCGTCGCCGTCGGCGTCCGTGCCCGCGTAGTTGCCCCACAGGTTGCCGCCCAGCCAGGAGCCGCCAGCGATGTTGGTCTCGCCGGGAAGCAGCGGGCGTGCGTCCGTGTACCACTTCACGGCCGTGCCGGCGTCGACCTGCGCGTTGATCGTGTTGTCGAACGCGTTGTCGAAGACATCGTGCGCACCCGCCTCAACGGCGCCGGGCGCCGGTAGCAAGTCATCCAATTGGCGGGTCTCTTCAAGGCTGAGTCCGACATCGTTGCCGTCCATGCGGTTGCCGGAGAACGTGCTGGTCAGGAAATCCACCAGCCGGATGCCGACGGTGTTGTCGCTCACCTGGTTGCCCGTCAAAAGCGCCGTGGGGAAGTTCGGACTACCGAACTCGTCGCTGCTGGTGAGGTCAAGACCGTTGCCGCCGTTGCCGGTAGCAACGTTGTCCGTAGCCTCGAAGGGATCCCGAATCAAATCGAACTCGTTGCTCCCGAACGGCCCGCCACCCACGGCGATGCGGATGCCGTGGCCGGCGTTTTCGATGGCGGTATTTCCGTGAACCGAGCCGTCCAGGTAGTCAACGAGAATCCCGTCCCCGCCGTTTTCTCGGGCAACGTTGTCCTCAACGCTACCATAAACATGGTCGGCCCAAATGCCGTGCCCGGTGCTCTCAGCCACGAGGTTTTCGGAAAGGCAGCTCGCGCCGTACGCTTGAATGCCGTCCCCTCCTGCTTGCTTGACGGTGTTGGAGGAGACGCATCCGGCGTTCAAGGCAACGATTCCATGGCTGCCTGTTTCCTCCACGTGGTTTCCCGTGACAGCAACGAAATTCGTTCGAATTCCAATTCCGCCCACGTTGCGAACGATATTGTCGGAAAGCGTTGTGCCTTCCAGGAAGAGGCCAAACTGCAAACCAACATAGATGCCGTGGCCGCCGGCATCCTCCACCAAGTTGTTCTCAATGGCAATCACCTCATCGATGCGCATGCCGTGGCCCAATGTGTTGTGCACGCTGTTGCCTCGGATGACGCTGTTGGGATCCAACTGTGACCGGATGCCGGTGGACGCGCCGTCAATGCGGTTGTTCACGATGTTGCCGCCGTCGTAGGTGTGGATGGCGTTGCCCGTGACGCCTTCGATGACGTTGCTGGAGATGGATGAACCCCGGCTCGTCAGAATGCCGGCCGCGCAGTTGGTGATGTCATTGTTTGTTACTGCCGCCGCCGTCCCCCCTTCGTCTGCGACCGCGGTAATGCCGATGCCGGAGCAGCCGACGATCTGGTTGTACCGGATGGGCGAGGTGCTTTCCGACGGCGAGGCGTAGATGCCGTTGCCTGTGTTGTGCACTTCGTTGTAAGCCACGGGCCAGGAGGACGAACTGCTGGCCAGGCGAATGCCGGTGGAGGCCCGGTCGATGGTGTTCCAGCGGATCGGGGCGGGGGTGAATTCGGCCCCGAAAATTGGGCTGGTGACTCCGCTGATGATGGCCTCGAAGATGTCCTGCTCGACGCTGGGGCCGCTGCCGCTGACGTGGATTCCTGTTCCTTCGACGGCGATCTTGTTGCCGATGATGCGCACCGGGCTGTCGTCAACGACGATGCCGTGGTGGGCGCTGCCGCCGATGGGGTCGGTGATCTTGTTGCCGCGAACCTCGACGTGGAGGCCGATATTGGCGATGTAGATGCCCGTGGCGGCCGACGCGTCGATGGAGTACCCGGTGATGATGAAGGGGGCGTTGGAGGTGCCCGTGCCTGGCCAGCCCTCGGCCGCCGCCGTCGCGGTCAGGTCACTGTTGCTGGTAATGGAAATGGGCCCATGCGGGGTCGGTGCCGCCTCGGCGGTCCCGATGGGGCCGGGAAGGGCAATGAAGAGGAGCAACACGCAAAGCGTGCCGGCGACTTTGGGATGAGTTGTATCGTTGTGCAAACCTAACACCACGAACCCGACTTGTCCATTGCATGATATAAATGCCCGCCAGGATAAATGCCTGTGGCGCAGGCCTGCCCCTGCGCTTCGCGAGCCGCTGTCGCGGCCGACGCGCCAGGCCCCGCCCGCCGCCCCCAGCGCTGGGCCAGGGATGGGCGAGGCGGGACGGGGGCAGTCGGCCGCAAAGGCGGCGGTGCCCCTAAACCAGCGGATGGCGGTCCAGCCGAGCGGGGTCTGCCGTCGGCTGGTGGGGCGTGTCGCCCAGGCCGTCGCCGTCGGCGTCCGTGCCCGCGTAGTTGCCCCACAGGTTGCCGCCCAGCCAGGAGCCGCCAGCGATGTTGGTCTCGCCGGGAAGCAATGGGCGTGCGTCCGTGTACCACTTCATGGCCATGCCCGCGTCCGCCTGGGCGTTGAGGGCGTTGTCAAAGGCGTTGTCGAAGACCTGGTGGAAGCCGATCTCAACCGCACCGGGGGCAGGAACGAAGCCGTCGGCCAGCAGCGGGCTCTCAAAGCTGATGCCAACGCCGTTGCCGTCGATGCGGTTGCCCGTCGTGGTGCTGGTCTCGAAGCTCGCCAGGCGGATGCCGACAGCGTTGTTGCTGACCTGGTTGCGGGTGAAGTCGAGTCCGGGGCCTTCCACCAAAAGCGTCTCGCGGGCTGTCAGGTCGATGCCTGTGCCCGTGTTTCCCGTGACACTGTTGTCCGTGACCTGGAACGCCGGGCGAACGTCTGCATAGAGTTCACCAAAGCTCAGCGGCCCGGGGATCACGAAGGCCCGGATGCCGTCGCCTCCGTTGTCGCGGATGGTGTTGCCGCGGATTTCGCCATCCAGCCGGTCGGTGACCACGATGCCATCGGCGCCATTGCCCGCGACGACGTTGTCTCGAACGCTTCCAGTGGCCCACTGAGTAGCGATTCCGTGGCCAGGGTTTGAGTCCACGAGGTTGCCAACAATGCAGCCGGTTTCCCGGTACTGGATGCCGTCGCCGCCCGAGGCCGTGACCGTGTTGGACGCGATGCACCCGGAGTACGTGCCGACGATGCCGTGGCTGCCTGTGTCCTCAACGAGGTTACCCGAAATTTCGCCCGAGGCTCCGCTGATTCCGAAGCCGCCCACCGCGCGCACGGTGTTGTCGGAAACGGCGCCGCTGGAGACGCGGATGTAGATGCCGTGGCCGCCTGCGCCTTGCACGAGATTGCCCTCGATGCCGCCGGCCTCCTGGACGTTCATGCCGTCCCCAACAATGTCGCGCACCGTGTTGCCACTGATGGAACTCGGGTCGCCCCACGACCGGATGCCCGTGGCGGCGCCCTTGATGAGGTTGCCTCGCACGGAGCCGCCTTCATCGGTGTGGATGCCGGTGCCCGCCACGCCCTTGATGGTGTTGTCTGCGATCGATGTGGCGCGGAAGGTCGAGATCCCGGCGCCGCAGGCCGTGATGGTGTTATCGGTGACCGCGGCCGCGCTACCGCCTTCGTCCGCGACGGCGGCGATACCGGTTCCGGTGCAGTCGGCCACCTTGTTGTGCTGGATGGGTGACGACGTGTGCGATGGGGAGGCGTAGATGCCGGCGCCCGTGTTGTGGATCTCGTTGTTGGCCACGGTCCAGAGCCTGGCGTCGCTCAGCACGATCCCGGTCGAGGCTCGCTTGACCTCGTTGCCCCGGATCGGTGCCAGGCTGGCCGGCGGCCCGAAGACCAGGTTGCTTGCACCTTGCACGGTGGCATTGATGAAATCATCATCCGGCGCCGTGGGGCCGGCACCTCTGACGAAGATGCCGGTGCCTTCCACGGCGATCGTGTTGTCCACGAGCCAGGCGCGGCTGTCGATCACGCGAATGCCCTGGTGGGCGCTGCCGCCGATGGGGTCCGTGATCGTGTTGCCGCGAATCTCCACGTGAACCCGAACGTCGGACAGGTAGATGCCCGTCGCGCCTGACGCGTCGATGGCATAGCCGCCAATGATGTAGGGTGACGAGGCGGTGCCATCGCCGGGCCAGCCCTCTGCAGCCGCCTGCGCGTGCATGGCGCTCGTGCCCACAATCGAGATGGGCCCATGGGGGGTCAGTGCGGCCTCGGCGGTCCCGATGGGGCCAACGACGGTCGCCAGGAGCAGGAGCGCCGCGACAATAACGCGATTTTTTTTATTTGATGTCTGCAAAACCTATCACCAGGCGCCCCATCGGCCTTACCTCCGATATAACCGCGTGGCATGGCCGCCCCCGCCTGTGCAGGGTTGCCGCTGCCGGCGCCGGTTGGTTGATGGCCTAGCCGCGCCCGCGTTCCTCCCGATCGTTGCCTCCATGACGCCGCGACGCCGCGACTGCGCGGCGCGATGGATCCGTGTTCCCGGGCACCGCCTGCGCCCGCGCCGTTGCCGTCCCCAAATCCGTTTTAAACTAACCCTGTGTCCGGCCCCAAGTCCAGAGAACCGAAGAGGCGGGCGCTTTGCCCCGAGTGAACCTCCCCAAGGACCCACCATATAGGGTCCGGCGAGGCGCACCATGCTTCTTCGTTCACCACGGTGAACGTTATGCAACCACAAGGCAACATGGCCTACGACAGGGCCATCACGGTCTTTTCCCCAGACGGTCGGCTTTTCCAGGTGGAATACGCCCGCGAAGCCGTCAAGCGCGGCACCACCGCGATTGGCGTACGAACCCAGGACGGCGTCGTCCTGCTCGTTGACAAACGCGTCAGCAGCCGCCTCGTCGTCCCGACCAGCATCGAGAAAATCTTCGTGCTCGACCAGCACGTCGGCTGCGCGACCAGCGGCCTCGTGGCCGACGCCCGCAGTCTCGTCGACCGCGCCCGCGTCGACGCGCAGATGAACCGCGTCACATACGACGAGCGCATCCCGGTGGAGACGCTGGTCAAGAAGATCTGCGACTTCAAGCAGTCCTACACCCAGTTCGGCGGCGCCCGGCCCTTTGGCACGGCCCTGCTGGTCGCTGGCATCGACGACAACGGTCCGCACCTCTTCGAGACGGACCCCTCCGGCGCGCTCATCGAGTACCACGCCAGCGCCGTCGGCAGCGGCCGGACGCTGGCCATGGAGTTCCTCGAGAAGCACTACGAGGGCGATCTCAGCATCCAGGCCGGCGTCGAACTAGGTCTCAAGGCGTTGCACGCGGCGACGGAGGGCCAGCTCAACGCAGCGGCCCTTGAGATCGCCACCGTCGACGGCGACGAACACTTCGCCAAGCTCACGCCCGCCCAGGTGGCGGACTACGTGAAGGCAGCCCTGGGCGACCCGGGCGAGCCGGAGAAGGGGGCGTAGCATGGCCGCCAACACAGCGGAGGTCGCCTGATGGTCAGCCTCGATGAAGCTGTCGTGGCGCGCCTGGGCCGCTTCGGTGTCACGTTTGAGATCCTCGTTGATCCGGACGGCGCCGAGGGCTTGCTCCACCGCCTCGACGACGACGCCGATGAGCCCGCCAGCGACGACGAGGTGCTTGACATCATGGCCGTCGACGACGTGTTCGTCGACTGGTCGGAGGGCGAGCGTGCCAGCGAGGAGCAGTTGAACAAGGGCTTCGCCACCAGCGAGGTCGCCATCGTTGCGCGCCGAATCCTCCACGAGGGCGAAATCCAGCTCACCACGGAACAGCGCAAACGGATGCTTGACCAGAAGCACCGGCGCATCGTGGACCATATCGCCCGCAACGCCTGGAATCCGCAGAGCCGCAGCCCCCACCCCCGCGATCGCATCGAGCGGGGCCTTGAGGAGGCCAAGTTCCGCGCCGATCCGCTGCGCCGCGTGGAGGACCAGGTTGCCGAGGCGATGAAGAAGCTGCGGCCCCTGATGCCCATTGCTTTTGAACGCGTTCGTGTGGCCATCCGAGTCCCTGCGGAGCACACCGGCCAGGCGTACGGCGTCATCCGCCAGCTTGGCGACCTCAAGAAGGAAGAGTGGCAGAACGACGGCTCGTTCGTCGCCGTCCTCGAGATTCCGGCCGGCGCCCAGACGGAGATCTACGATCGCCTGAACGCGCTCACCCACGGGTCCGTGGAGACCCGTCTGCTCGATTGAACAACCATCAGATTTCAAGGAGACCATCATGAAGAGAACCATCGTCCTGCCAGGAGACATCATCCCCGGCGAGGGACAGGAACCCGGCGCCGGAACCCGGCGCATCGGCGACAACATTGTCGCCACCACCATGGGCCTCGTGTACCCGCGCGGCAAGCGCGTGACCGTGGTGCCCGCCAACGGCCGTTACGAGCCCCGCGCCGGCGACCTCGTCGTCGGAACCATCATCGACGCCAACCCGGGCAACTGGATCATCAACATCCGTGCCCCGTGGCCGGCCCCGCTGCACGTCAGTGAGGCGCCGTGGCGCGTGGACTTCGGCGAAACCGCCGAGTACCTCGCCCCCGGCGACACGGTGCTCGCCAAGGTGCTGTTCGTCGACGACCAGAAGAAGGTTCAGGTGACCCTCAAGGACCGCAACCTCAACAAGCTTGAGGGCGGCGAAGTCCTGGAGTTCAGCCCCAGCAAGGTGGCCCGCGTCATCGGCAAGAAGGGCTCGATGCTGAACCTGATCAAGGAGTACGTGGAGTGCTGGCTGTTTGTCGGCCAGAACGGCCGCGTGTGGATCAACGGCGAGCCAGACGAAGTGCTGCTGGCAAAGGAGGTCATCACGATGATCTCGGAGCAGGCCCATGTCCCGGGCCTGACCGACCGCGTACGCGCCTTCCTGGAAGAGCGCAAGCCGGGCGGCGTGGACGCCGGCCTTGAGGCCGACCGCGACGACTCGGAGGAGGAGTAACATGGGCGTTCCCAAAGAAGACATTCAACTCATTGACAAGAAGGGGCTGCGCATCGACGGCCGCAAGGCCGACGAGATTCGCCCCATCCACATCGAAGCCGGCATTCTGCACCGCGCCGACGGCTCCAGCTACCTCGAATGGGGCGGCAACAAGGTGATCTGCGCCGTGTACGGCCCCCGCGAGGCGATGCCCCGCCGCGTCCAGAACGCGCGCAAGGCCGTCGTCCAGTGCCGCTACAACATGGCGGCCTTCTCGGTCGATGACCGCAAGCGCCCCGGCCCCGACCGGCGCTCGGCGGAGATCAGCAAGGTCATCAGCGACGCGTTCGAGAACGTGATCCTGACCGAGCAGTTCCCCCGCGCCAGCATCGATGTCAGCATGGAGATCCTGGAGGCCGCGGCCGGCACGCGCTGCGCGGCACTCACCGCCGCCGCCGTGGCCCTGGCCGACGCTGGCATCCCCATGAAGGGCATGGTGTCCGCCGTCGCTGCCGGCAAGGCGGGCGGCAAGGTCATCCTGGACTTGGGCAAGGAGGAGGACAATTACGGCGAGGCCGACCTCCCCATCGCGATCAACCACACCACCGGCGAGATCGTCCTCCTGCAAATGGACGGCAATCTCAGCCCGGAGGAATTCGACGAGGCCGTTGACCTGGCGGCCATTGGCTGCAAGAAGGTGCTGGAGATCCAGCGCGAGGCCCTTATGAACCGCATGACCGCGGTGCAGGCGGAGCGCGACGCGGCCTCCGAGGAAGCCGGCGTCGAGCCCGGCCTGGACGCCGATGACGACGATCCGTTCGAGGACGAGAGCGTCGCCAGCCGCTCCGAGCGCCGCGAGAGCGACGATCGCCGCGGTGATGACCGTGGTCGCGGCCGTGGCGGTCCCGGTGGCCGTGGCGGCTCCGGTGGTCGCGGAGGTCCTGGTGGCCGTGGCGGTTCCGGTGGTCGCGGTGGCCCTAGCCGTGGCGGCTCCGGTGGTCGCAGTGGAGGTTCCGGCGGCAGGCGCGGTTCCGGCCCCAAGAAGGAGGCCTAATCATGGAGAAGAACCCCGTTTCAATCATCAAGCAGGACTTCGTGCGCAACCTTCTCAAGGAAGGCAAGCGCGAAGACGGTCGCGACCTAGATCAGTTCCGCGACCTCGAGATCACGACGAACTACATCAGCAAGGCCCAGGGCAGCGCCCGCGTCCGCCTCGGCAAGACGCAACTGGTGGCCGGCGTGAAGGTGCAGGTGGAGACGCCGTACAACGACACGCCCAAGCGTGGCAACTTCATGACCAGCGCTGAGCTGAACCCGATGGCCAGCCCGTACTTCGAGCCCGGACCGCCCCGCATCGAGGCGATCGAGTTGGCGCGTGTGACGGACCGCAGCCTGCGCGAGTCGGGCATCATCAAGATGGAGGACTTGTGCATCGTCGAGGGCGAGAAGGTGTGGGCGGTCTTCGTTGACTTGCACATCTTGGACTACGACGGCAACCTGTTCGACGCGTGCAGCATCGCGGCGCTGGCGGCGGTGTTGTCGGCCCAGCTTCCGGCCGTGTGCCCCAAGACGGGCTACGTGGCGTTCGAGGATGGCAAGCCCCGCCCGCTGCCCCTCAGCCTGGACAACGCGACCTTCAGCACGACGTTCGCCAAGATTGATGACAAGGTGCTGGTGGATCCCCACCTGTTCGAGGAGTTGATCTGCGACGCGCGCGTGACCGTTGGCGTCGACCCGGCTGGCAACCTGCGCGCCGCCCAGAAGGGTGGCCACGGTTCGTTCACCGTGGACGAGGTGAAGGAGATGCGCAAGAAGGCGCACTCGTTTGGCTCGGAGATCTTCAAGCAGATCCAGGCCGCCGTGGAAGCCGGCAAGACCGCGGCTTGATCGCGGCCTAACCGTTGGCTGTCCGGCCGCCGTTGAGGTGGTCCGGGCGCCCGGGGCGCCTTGATGGGTCGCTCCGCCGTGTCTCGGCGGGTGCGGTCCCCTTCTTCCCAGCCTTTTCCTTTCTCATTAATTCTTCCCGGCAGGTCGGGTTTGCATTGCAAATCCTTCCGGGCGAGGGCTGCATGCTCGAAATTGCGGCGCCTCAATTTTTGCGCGCGGGTTCCCGGCGCCGAGGGTGCGCGCACGTACGCCTTTTAAGCAACAGCTCAGATTCAACGGGTGCGGGTGCTTGGCCGATCCTATCACCACCTGGCCGGTACCCGCCTGGCTGGCCGGTTCTGCCGGCCAGCCAGTTTGCCGCGTCTGGGCCTGGGCCGATGGGTTCAGAGGACGACGACGATGAGGGTTTCGTCGCCGGCGTTGCCGAGGTTGTCGTAGCCGACCACCTTGAGTTCGTGGTCGCCTTGACCGTCGCCGGAGGGGTCCCAGTCCCATTCGTACGGGGCGGTTGTGTCGGTGTGGCGCAGTACGCCGTCGAGGTAGAACTCCGCGTACGCGACGCCGCTGGCGCCGCCGTTGACGACCGGGTCCTCGATTTGGGCGACGACGGTGGTGGGCCCCGTCACGACCGTGGTGCCGTCGGGCGCGTCCGTCTCCTCGTCGCCAGAACCCAGGTTTTCCTCGGCGGCGGCGGCCGCGGCGCCGGTTGTGGCGTCACAGGCGGCTCCGGCGAAGATCATGCGGCAGGTGTCGTCGGCGGCCGTGGTCGCGGTGGTGGCCGCGGTGGGGTCTCCGATGCCCGGCGGCTGGGTGAGTCCTGTGTCTGGCACGCCGCCGCACACGCCCTCGGAGAAGGCGCCGCTGCACGTCTCGTCGATGGTCTCGTCCGGGTTGGGCGGGTCGGTGGGGTCCGCTACGGCGATGGGCTCAACGATGTGCACGGTGGGCTCGGTGTTGTCGAGGAACACGTCGATGCTCGCGGGCGGCTCCTCGTCGTGGCAGGCGACATCCGTGGCGCGCGCCTCGACGGTGTATTCGCCGTCGGGTCCGTCGAGCATGAAGGCGCCAGCGTACGCTGTCCAGTCGCCGCCGTTGATGCGGTATTCGATGGAGGCGACGCCGCTGCCGTCGTCGTCGGAGCTGACCGTGAATGGCGTTGCGCTGGAGACGTACAGGTGGTCGCTGGTCCACTGCGGGGTTCCCACGTCGATCTGGCTGGTGGGTGCCAGGGAGTCGATGCGGATCGTTTCCGTTTGGTGGGCCTCTTCGTTGCCCGCGTTGTCGGTCGACCAGTATTCCACCGTATGCACGCCGTCGCCGGTCACCTGGAACGGTCCTGAATACGTCCGGGTTGCGCCGCCGTCGACGCGGTAGAAGGTGTCTGCCACGCCGCTGGCGCCGCTGGCCGGGTTGTCCACCGCGCTCAATGTCACCGTGGCCGGGTCCTCTACCCAGTCGGCGTCGCACGTCGGGTCGGCGTCCACCTGGATCGTGGTGGTCGGGGGCTCCGTGTCCTGGCCGGGGGCGGCCTCGACGTTGATGTTCTTGATCTTCCAGTAGCCGGAGTCCCAGCCGCGGAAGGCGTCGTTGTAGTAGCGGAACATGAGCCGAATCGTTCCGCTGGCCTTGGAGGCCGGCACGTCGATGGTGGTTCCGAAGCCGAAGGAGTTGTCGAAGCGGCACCAGATGACGGAGTCGCTGTCGGCCAGTTCGGAGGCGTCGCTGTCGCATCGCTCATTGACGGAGCAACTGGTGAAGCCGCTGTTGAACACCTTGATGACGATGATTTGGCCGACGTCGATGGTGCCGTCGTTGTCGCCGAGGTAGTCGTGGTCGAAGCTCAACTGGAAGCCGTCGCTGCCGACATCGATCACGTCGGTGATCAGCCGGCTGTCGTGGTTGTCCCCTTCGGTGCGGCTGGCGTCGGCGCGGTACCAACCGCTGTTGTCGTACCAGCGGCCGTCGCCGTCGCGCGAGATGGTGCAGCCGAACTGGCCGTCGTTGGACCAGTCCTGGTTGAGCCACTCTGTGGGCAGCGCCTCGACGCCAGGGGCGCCCAGGGGCATCGTCGTGAGTAGCAGCATGGCCAAGGCCAGCGCTGGGGTGATCCGGGATTGCCGACTGTTTACCATACCAACCAACACTGATGAAGCTCGCCGGGCTTTCTTGAGAGTTGTGGCAAACAATGGGTGGCCGCCGTGGGGGGGCTCGCCGGCGTCGCCGGGTGGCCATCGGGGCGCGCCTATGGATGCCGGGTCCGCTGCTGACGCCGATCTGGCGGGTCGCCGGAAGCTCCGGGGCGGCTGCCGGCGGGGTGGGGGCGTCCGGTTGCCGCCGCCATCCTCCACATCCCCCGACTTTTCAAACGAAAATCGAGCGTTTGGCCGTAACCAATTTATTCAGTTAGTTTGATCCACCCGTGCTTATGTTCATGCTTGTGCGTTGTGACGTGGTCGTCGTTGGCGCCGGCCCAGCCGGGGCCACGACGGCGTGGTCCCTCGCCCGGGCGGGCTTGCGGGTCGGATTGCTCGCCTGCAAACCATCAACTCCGCGGCGGGCCGAGGTGCTGCCTGTCCCGGCCCAGGCGATGATCAGCAGAATCCTGGCCGATCGGCCCCGCCCCAACGGCATCGCCGTCAACGAGCGATGGAACCTCTGGGGCTCCGGTCGCGACCGCCGCGCCTGGCGCGAGGACACCGCCGGATACAGCCCCATGGCCGTCGTGCGCCCCGACCTCGAAGCGGCGCTGGTGGAGGCCGCGCGCGACGCCGGCGCCATGTTCTGGAGTGCCCAGCGGGTTCCGGACCTGAAGCGCGACGACACCTGGCGGGTGCGGGCCGGGCCGGGGGCGCCCACGTATACCGCGCCGTTTCTCGTCGACGCAACCGGACGCCATGCGCCCTTGGCCCGGGCGCTGGGGTCGCGGCACGTGCCGCTTGACACCACCATCGCCCTCGCCGCCGTGGTGCCCGGACGCCCCCGCACGACGCGCGTCATGACCATGGAGTCCGCAGCGTTTGGCTGGGCCGTGTCCGTCCCCATGCCCGATGGCCGGCGCACCGTCACACTATGCACCGACGGCCACGCGCGCACCGGGCCGCTCGGCACCCCGCGGGGCTGGTGGGCCGCCGCACGGGGCTGTCACATGGTGGCGGCCACCATTTCCAACCCGCCCCCGGACCATGTCGGCTTGCGCATCGCCCACGCTTCGCTGCGCAACCCCATCGTCGGCGACCACTGGCTGGCCGTCGGGGACGCGGCGGCAAGCCACACCCCGCTCTCGACCACCGGAATCGAGCGGGCGGTGGCCGGCGGCCTCCACGCCGCCAAAGCGATCGTGGCATCGCGCCGCGGCGAGCCCGACGCCCTGGACGGCTACGCCGAAGCGGTCCTGCGCAACTGGAAGGCCCAGCGCGCCCGCGACGACGCGCTGCACCGCGCCGAGAGCCGATTCGCCGCCCCCGGCTACTGGGCTCGCCGGCTAAACGCTTAAATGGCAGCGGCCCTGGCCCAGCTACGCAGCCCAGGGGTTTTGCTCCTGGGCGACTGGAGATTCCTTCCATGGCCGCTTCCACGAAGAAGGTCGGCGCCGCCGGCCGCTACGGCGCCCGCTACGGCGCACTCGCCCGCAAGCAAGTCGCCACCATCGAGCGCGTGCAGCGCGCCAAGCACACCTGCGTGCGCTGCGGTGCCGCCGCCGTCCGGCGCGCTGGTACCGGCATCTGGAGTTGCCGCAAGTGCGACCACACGTTCGCCGGTGGCGCCTACACGCCGCAGACCGGTGCCGGCCGCGGAGCCGTCAAGGCTCTACGCGGCATCAACGACAAGCTGGTTCGCGCAGCCGAGGAAGAGCGCCCGGGACAGGCCTAGGATGCCGTACAAGTGCGGGATCTGCAAGAAGCGCGTTGAGTTCAACGCGCAAAACATCGGCATCCGGTGCCCGTACTGCGGCTCCAAGATCTTCTACAAGGAGCGGCCCACGGTCGCCAAGTCGATCCCAACGGAGTAGGTCGTGGCGGTTGACGCCGCGCCCGTGCACCAGGCCCGACTGCGCCTTGCCTGCGACAGCCCCGAGCTTGCCGAGATCATTGTTCAGGCGATCCAGCCCGAACTGATCGACGCGCCGGGCGGGACTCGGACGGAGTTGCGCTTGGACGGCCCGGTGGTTGAGGCGTCGATCTCGGCGCCGTCGCTGGCTGACCTGCGGGCTTCGGTCAACAACGTCGTGCGCCTGCTTGATGCCGCTCACAACGTCGCGGGACGCGTCGCCTAGGCGAACCCAGGGGTGCGCCAGCCGGTGCTCGTTGATCTGACCACGCAAATGGTTATCCCCGGTGGTGCTCACCGACGGTCATGAGCCGAACTCTCGCAACGCTCTTGGTCGCCCTCACCCTCCTTTTGGCGGGCTGTACCGATGATGAACCCGCCACGACGGATGAGGGCCAGGACCCTCCGCCGGCGGCCAGCGGCGCCGACGAGGCCGCGACTTCGGGCCCGGCCGACGAAGAGGCGCCGGCGGACGACTCAACGGGCGATGAATCCGGCAACGCGACGGAGCCCGCCGTCAATACGCCGCCGACGGCCAGCCTGAGCGCGGGCGACGTGACGGGCGCGGTGCCGTTCAACGTGACGTTCATGCTGGATGGCGCCGATGCCGACGGTGACGTGCTGTCGTGGACGCTTGATGTGGACGGCGACGGCGTGGCCGACACCGAGGGGCAGAACCTGCCTTTCAACTTCACGTACAGTTACGTTGATGTGGGCAACTACACGGTGACGTTCAACGTCACGGACGGCAAGGACGCCGCCGCCGAGACGCTCGTCGTCGCCGCGACGGAGCCGGTTTCCACGGGCCCCATCCAGGAGGTCGAGGGTTCGTGGGCGATCGGTGGTGTCCCGGAGTGCTACGCGGGCATCTACACGCCCGAGGCCGACGGCGTGTTCTACGCACTCTTCGAAGTGGATGCGGCTAGCATCGGGGCGCCTTTCACCGTCCAGCTCGCGGCGACCGTGCCGTCGCTGCCGGACGATGCGCCGGTTAGCGGATGGGGCATTGATTTCCTTGACGAGGCCCAGGAGTACATGAGCACCTTCGGCGCCGACGCTGACGGATTGGCCTCGGGCGAGGTTCCGGCGGGCGCCGTTTACGGCGCGTTCTGGAGCTGCCTGGGCGGCGCCCTGAGCGCCACGTACGTCGCCGGGTAGGCCGCTCGCCGCCCCGGTTCGCGTCCGATGGAACGGCCCGAACGAGCAGGCCGCTGACGACAAACGCTAAAGGTCATGAGGTCGGCGTCGACGTTGGCCCCATGAAATTCATAACCGCGAGTCTCCTGACGCTTTGCCTTGTCCTGGCCGGCTGCATTTCCGACGATCCGGCTTCCGAATCGGACGATTTGGCGGCGCCTCCGGCGACAGCGACACCCCCCACGGCCACGGGTGGTACGCAGGATTCGGGCGACGCCGGCGGTTCGGCTGGCGGCGACAACGGCACGACCGCGCCCCCGACGTCGGATGGTGAAGCGATCAACACGCCCCCGGAGGCTGTACTCGTGGCGCTGAACACCACCATCGAGGTGCCAGCGGATGTGGTCTTCCACATCAACGCGTCCGACGCCGACGGCGACGACCTTTCCTGGACGCTCGATGTCGATGGCGACGGCGTGGCCGACTCCGAGGGGTCGACGCTGCCCTTCAACTTCACGTTCAGCTTCACCACGCCCGGCAACTACACGGCCGTGCTCAACGTCACGGACGGCGAATCGTTCGTTAACGCCACCGCGGACGTGGTGGCCATCGAGGCCGGCCCCACTGGGCCCGAGCCGGTGGTTCTCAGTGGCAGCGGCTATGTTCCCACCGTTTCCGGTCTTTTGTACGAATGCATCCAGAACGGCGTCGACGGCAACCTGCACGACCTGTTCCCCGCCGGCCCTGGCTGGAATTACGTGGTGGAGCCGGCGGACGAGGTCGTGGTGTACTGGTGGTCTGGCGGCGGCTTCGACTCCAACGGCGACGGCGCCGGCGTGGTACCCAACGGCGTCGACCAAGTGGAGATCTGCCTCGACCCGACGGCCGCTGCGTTCGATGTCACCTACACGATGACCCTGACGCATCCGGGCAGCTGAGCCACCCCAACGAGGCTCTGCGGCCGGCGCAGGCAGCGCGTCCATCCGGCACGTCGCCAGCTCCTCCAGCCCGTCCGCAACACCTCTCCTTCCACTGGAGTGGCCGTCGCACACCTCCCCCCACCCTTTTTCTACCCCGCACCCGTCGGCGGCTCCGCCCATGACGGCACCTGTTGCCAAGCAACTGCTGGCGTGCGGTGCGGTACGGTTCGGTGACTTCACCCTCACCTCCGGTGCCAAATCCCCGTACTACGTGGACGTGAAGATCGCTAGCACCGATCCAAGCACGCTGCGACTCCTTGCTGACCACTTGGTCCAGCTTGGGCGAGACCGCGGGCCGTTCGACGCGGTTGCCGGCATGGAACTCGGAGCCGTGCCCCTGGCGACGGCCGCGAGCCTCGCCGGCGATCTGCCGCTGCTGATCATCCGAAAGGGCGCTCGCAGCCACGGAACCGGGCGCCGCATCGAGGGCCGCGATCCCCGCGGCATGCGGGTCCTCGTGGTCGAGGACGTGACAACCACGGGCGGTTCAACGGTCGAGGCGGTCCGGGTCCTACGGGATGCCGGCGCCGTCGTGGACCTGGCCATCGTGGTGGTCGATCGTGAGTCTGGCGGCGCCGAGGCGCTGGCCACTGAGGGAGTTGAGTTGTTGAGCCTCGCGCGCGCCAGCGAACTGCTGGCGACGCCGGAGGCTAGGGAGGCGCTGGCGTGAGCGAAGATGGCAATGGACGCAAGAGCGACGAGACCCGGGTTCTTCTGGTAGGCGGGGGGGCACGGGAGCACGCGATGGCGCGTCTGATCACCCGCAGCTCCGACGCGGAGCTGCTGGCCGTCATGAAGCACCGCAACCCCGGCATCGCCGCGCTGGCCCGCTCGGTGTTTATTCACGACGAGCTGGATGTCGAGGCGATCGTCGAATGGGCCCGGGACCAAGGCGCCGACCTGGTCGTCGTCGGCCCCGAGGCACCCCTGGAGGCCGGCCTGTCGGATGCGCTTCAAGAGGCCGGCATCGCCTGCGCCAGCCCGTCCAAGGCCGCGGCGCGCATTGAGACGGACAAGACGTTCATGCGGCAACTCATGGAGCGCAACGACGTCCCCGGCCGCCTGGGCTTCCACCGGTTCGACGACGTCGACAGCGCCACGCGCTTCCTTGACGAGAGCGGCCCCGTGTGGGCCATCAAGCCCGTCGGCCTCACCGGCGGCAAGGGCGTGCAGGTCTACGGCGACCACTTCACCAGCGTCGATGGGGCCAAGGCCTACGTGCGCCAGGTGTTTGACAGCGGGGCCGGCGGCGGCGCCCTGCAGTTCGAGGAACTGGCCGTGGGCGAGGAGTTCACGGTCATGGCGTTCACCGACGGCCAGACCGTCCTCCCCATGGTGGCTGTGCAAGACCACAAGCGCCTGCGCGAGGGCGACCAAGGCCCGAACACGGGCGGCATGGGCAGTTACTCCCAGGCTGATGGCCTGCTGCCGTTCCTGACGCGCGGCGAGTACGCCGAGGCCGTCACGATCCTGGACGCCCTAGTGGCCGCCCTGGCAGCGGAGGACGCCCGCTACGTCGGCACCATCTACGGGCAGTTCATGCTCACCGCCGAAGGCCCCCGCGTCATTGAGGTCAACGCACGCTTTGGCGACCCGGAGGCCATGAATGTCATCCATTTGCTGGAGACGGACTACGTCATGCTGCTGCGCGCCATGGTCGAGGGCCAACTCGCCAAGCGCAAGCTGACGTTCCGCCCCAACGCCACCGTTGTCAAGTACGCGGTGCCCCGCGGCTACGGCGACGGCACACCGACCCCCGGCGCCCGCGTCAAGGTTGACGAGGCCGCCATCGATGAAGAGGGCGGGACCGTCTACTACGGCAGCATCTCCGAATCCGCGCGGGGGCTCACCACGCTCACCAGCCGCACCCTCGCGATTCTCGGCGAGGCCGAAACCATCGCCGAGGCCGAGCGCATCGCCGAGGCCGCCCTCAAGTACGTCGAATGCGACGACCTTGTGGTGCGCCACGACATCGGCACCTCGGCCCTCATCGAGCGGCGCATCAAGCACATGAAGGCCGTGCGCGCGAACGCGCAACGCATCGCTGACGGCGCCGGGTCCGCGCCGTCGGGGGCGTAACGCGTGAGCGAAGGCGCGAATACCGTCTACTTCGTGGGCACCGCCGGGGCTGGCAAGAGCAGCCTGGTCGGTGCCTACGATCGGTGGTGCAAGAAGCACGGCCTCGGAACGACCCTGGTCAACCTCGACCCCGGCGCCGAGAGCCTGCCCTACAACCCCGACGTGGACGTGCGCGACTTCATCCGGCTGGACGAGGTCATGGAGGAGTTCAACCTGGGTCCCAACGGCGCCCAGGTCGCGGCGGCCGACATGGTCGCGCAAAACCTCACGGAAGTGCAGGAGGAAATCGACTCCTTCCGATCCGAGCAACTCCTCGTCGACACCGCCGGTCAGTTGGAACTGTTCGTGTTTCGCCAGTCGGGCAAGTACATCGTCGAGAACCTCAACCCGGGCAGCAGCGTCATTGCCTACCTGCTCGACCCGGTCCTGGCCCGCACGCCGTCCGGCTTCAGCAGCCAACTGCTCCTGGCGGCCACGACGCACTTCCGCCTCAACGAGCCCCTAGTCCACCTGCTCTCCAAAGCAGACCTTCTCCCGCCCGCCGAACTTGAGCGAGTCATGGCGTGGTCGGCCGAGCCAGCGGCGCTCGAAAACGACGTCTTCGGAGAAGACCCGTCGATGAGTCGCGAACTCGCCGCCAACGTGACCCGCCTGCTCGAATCGATGTCCGTCAACAGTACGCTGAACCCCGTCAGCTCCCTCACCGACGACGGCCTCGACGACCTCTACAGCACCATCCAATTCGCCATTGGCGGCAGCGAGGACCAGACGCCGGAGTATGACACGTTCCTCGGGCCGCAGGATGACGACATCGATTTGGATCGGCGGTAGGGCGTCGGCGGGCTTTGCCCACGCATCAAGGCCAACGAGTGGACTAGCCTGATTATAAGCAGGTGAGGCCATCCAGGCTGGTCCCATGACCTCCAAATCCTTGTTTGCCGTCGGCATGGCGGCCACTCTGCTGATTGCCCCCCCGTGGCGGGATACCACACGGCAAGCGGCCTTGATTTGATTGTGCATCCGATGCAGGATGCGTATGATCGTTACGAACCCGTAGTCCGTGATGCATGGAAACGCGAAGGGCCTTGCCCGTTGCCCGACCTCCCAACGTGCTATGCATGGTGCGACGCGCCGATCAATGACGGCCCTGCCTCGCTGCTTGACATCTCAGGCACAGAGATCAGCCCCCTGCATGTCTATGTCTGGACGGGCGCGCCGAGCTTTCTCTGGGCGCAGGTGCCGAATCAATTGCTCAATCCGCCCCCGACCTACGACGGCCCGCCCGGTTGGGGTTATCAGGCAGGTTTTAGCAATTGCTCGAGCGCAGGGGGGTGAGCATCCGTGCAGCGTCGCCGCACGTGGCTGACTGTGTCCATGGTCGCGGCTTTGGCCATGGCTGGGTGCCTGGCGAATTCTCCTCCGGCGCCAATGGCGGACCGGAAGGACGCAAGCCCTTCACAGCCTAGTGGCACCCCCCAGCCTGGAAACATGTCGGAAGGGCATCGGCTGCTTGAAGAGCGGGAGGCCATCAACCTGACCAACTGCACATGGCGAAGTATTGGGTTGAATTACGTGCTAGGCATGGGGCCAAGTCGACGGCCCCCCGGGTGGCCAGA
>JBFJYU010000007.1:0-24727 GCA_041622435.1 Thermoplasmatota archaeon
GCTACTTGGGTCGGGTCGCCGCCGATCAGTTGGACCACTTCGCCGTGGCGGATGTCGATGGCTGGGAAAATTTTCATCGGATTTGCTCCTCAATTTGTTGCACGAGGTTGGACAGTAGCCGGGCGCCGACGCGGGCCGACTTCTCCGGGTGGAACTGGAACGCGAAGGTGTTGCGGCTGACCTCGGCGGCGGCGAAGGGGCCCCCGTAGTCGGTCGTCGCGATCGTGTGCTCGCCCACGGGCGCCGCGAAGGAATGGACGTAATAGAAGTGGCTTGCCGCCGGAATTCCGTCGAACAGGGCAGGGCTTGATGCGGCGACCGTGTTCCAGCCCATGTGGGGAATCTTGCCCGCCGCGGGGTCGAGGCGCCGGACGGTGCCGGGAAGGATGCCCAGGCCGGGTACGCCAGGGGTTTCGTCGCTGGCCTCGTGGAGCACCTGTTGGCCGATGCAGACGCCGAGGATGGGGTGGCCGTCGGCGTGGCGGGCAATCAGTCCCTCGCGGGCTGGCTGCAGGGCCTCCATGACGTGACCGAAGGCGCCGACACCGGGGAGGACCGCCACGTCGGCGGCCACGAGGGTTGCCGGGTCGTCGGTGACGCTGGCGCGCGCGCCGGCCCGCTCCAATGCCTTGCGCAGTGAGTGGAGGTTGCCAACGCCGTAATCGAAGAGCGTCCAGGTCGTCATGCGTCCTCCAGGATCTGGGCGAGTGCCGCGACCAACGCGTCCGTGTGCTGGGGTCCGCCCACGGTGAAGCGGATGGCGCGTTCCAGGGTGGCCTTGCCGGGGAACGTGCGCGCCAGGATGCCCCGGGCCAGCAGTTCCGCGTGCAGGTGGCCCGGGTCGAGGGGGCCTTCGGTGAGGAGGAAGTTGGCGTCGCTGGGGTGGACGCGGAAACCGAGTGCCGCCAGCTTGCCGGCTAGGCGTTCCCGTTCGTCGACCACCACGCGCACGGTGTCGTCCAGCCAGGCGCGTTGGCGCAGCGCCTCGACAGCCACCGCCTCGCCGTAGGCGTTGAGGTTGAACGGCGGCTTGACCACCCGCAGCCGGGCGCTGAGTTGCTTGTTGGCCACGAGGTAGCCGATGCGCAGGCCGGCCAGCGCGTACGCCTTGCTGAACGTCCGCATCACGATCAGGTTGTCGTAGCTCTCCACGTGGGGTACGAAGCTGTGCTTTTCGCCGGCGTATTCGATGTACGCCTCGTCGATGACGACGATGCCGTCGAGCGCCTCGAGGGCTGCCTCCAGGTCGCCGGCGGGGAAGCGGTTGCCCGTGGGATTGTTGGGTGTTGCCAGCAACGTGATCTTCGGCTGCTGCGCCGCCAGGCCGTCCACGTTGAGCCGGAAGCCGCCGCGCAGGGGCACTTCGGCGAGCTTGAGGTCTTGCAGCGCCGCGTAGAATGGGTAGAGGCTGTAGCTCGGGGGTGTCACCGCGAGCTTGTCACCCGGCTCGGCGAACGCCTTGACCAGGATGTCGAGCGCCTCGTCGCTTCCGTTTCCAAGCGTGAAGTGGTCGGCTTCGAGACCGCGACCGTGGTTGGCGGCGAGGGCATCGAGCAGGGCGTCGCCGTCGCGCGTCGGGTACAGGCTGAAGTCGAGATCCGTCGGGTCGACCAACTCGATGGCCGGGTTGGGACCGAGCAGGTTCGTGTTTTGGTCGAGCCGCAGCGGCTGGCCGTCCAGCGGCGCCTTGTAGTACGGCTTGAGGTGGCGAACGCTGGCGCGGGTCCAGGCGGCCACACGGTCTTCGCGGGTCGTCATGCCTGCGCCTCCTTCAGCCGCGCCTCGACGGCGGCGGCGTGGTTGTGCAGCCCCTCGGCGTGGGCGAGTGTCGCCACGTCGGCGGCCACCGTTGCCAGCCCGGCCCCGGTGACCTCTTGCCACGTGATCCACTTGATGAAGTCCTCCACGGCGAGGCCGCCGCGCCGCCGGGCGTGACCCATGGTGGGCAGAACGTGGTTGGTTCCGCTGCCGTAGTCGCCCAGGCTGACGGGGGCGTGGGGGCCCAGGAAGACGCTGCCGGCGTGGTGCAGCCGCTCCAGCGCCGCACGGGGATCCGCAACGATCAGCTCGACATGTTCCCCCGCGTAGGCGTTGGCGAAACGCACTGCGTCGTCGAGGTCGGCGGCGACCAGGAACGCGGCGTGGTCCCGCAGGCTGGCGCCGGTGATCTCGGCTCGGGGTGCGTCGGGGAGGCGGGCGGCGACGCGCTCGCGCACGGCGGTTGCCGTGGCGGCGTCCGTGGCCACCAGGACCACTTGTGCGTCGGGGTCGTGTTCCGCCTGGGCGAGCAGATCCAGCGCCACGTGATCCGCCTTGGCGGTGCCGTCGCACACGACGAGCAATTCGCTTGGCCCTGCCGGCGCGTCCACGCGGACCCGGTCCTGGACCAGTTGCTTGGCGGCCGTCACGTACGCGTTGCCGGGGCCCACGATGGCGTCCACGCGGTCAATGCGTGACGTTCCAAGGGCCAGTGCGGCAATCGCCTGGGCGCCGCCCGCGCGAAGGATGGCGTGGGCGCCAGCGGCCCGGGCCGCGTAGGCCACGGCGGCGTCGATGGAGCCGTCGGTGCGCGGAGGCGTCACCACGACCACCCGGGGCACACCAGCGAGGACGGCCGGCGCGACGGTCATCAGGACCGTGCTGGGGTAGCTGGAGCGGCCACCCGGAACGTAACAGGCCACCGCCGCCAGCGGCACGGGGCGCCTGCCCAGGCGGACGCCCGGGACCACCTCGAACTCGTCGGCGCTTGGAACCTGTCGCGCGTGGAAAGCGCGAATTCGTGCCAGGTTGCCGTCGATGGCCGCGCGAACATCTGCGTCGGCGGCGGCCGCCAGCCGGGTCCACTCGTCGTCGGCCAGCCAAGCTTCGGCGAGGTCGCAGCCGTCCAGTTCCAGTGTCAGCGCACGCACAGCGGCGTCGCCCTCATCAGCCACGCGGGCGAGAATCGCTCCTGCTCGCCCCGCCACGGCTCCGGGCACCTGAGCGGCTCGGTCCGTGAAACGGGTCCAGTCGACATCGGCGAGGCGCTGGACCGGCGGCAAGTGGACCTGATCCATCACGGAACCATCCTGTCGATGGGCACCACGATGATGCCGCGCCCGCCGAGTTCCCGCAGCCGGTGCGCAGCGTCGAAGATGTCCGTCTCGTCGACCACCACCTGGATGGCCACGGTATCGGGGTCGCCGGCGATCTCGACCACCGTCGGGCCCGCCACGCCCGGCAGGAAGCTGCGGATTTCGCTCAACGCCGCGCGTGGGACGTCCGCCATGAGGTAGCGCTTGCCCCGCGCCGCCACCACCGACTCCAGGGCGAACGCAATGCGGTCCAGCCATTGGGCGGCCTCGCCGTCCAGGCCCGGCCGGGCAATCAGGTGGCACGTCGACTCCAACACCGTCTCGATCTCGCGCAAGTGGTTCATGACCAGCGTCGAGCCGCTGCTGGTCAGGTCCACGATGGCGTCCGCCACGCCAAGGGCTGGCGTGATCTCGCACGCGCCGCTGACGGGAACCACCCGCACCCGCTTGCCCAGGCGCTCGAAGTGGGCGCGGCTAAGCTCCTCGAACGATGTCGCAACGCGCAACTGGTCGGGCAAATCGGCCGCCGCCCGGGCGGGGTGTTCGCGGGGCACGGCCACCACGAGCCGGCAGTAGCCGAAGCCCAGATCCAGCACCTCGTTCACCTCGACGCCGGCCTCGCGAACCACGTCGAGGCCCGTGATGCCGGCGTGGACGGTTCCGTCCGCGACGAATTCGGGAATGTCCTGGGCCCGCAGAAACAGCACCTGCACCCGGCCGCCCAGCGTGTGGGCAACGAGCTTGCGGTCGCTGCTGCCGTCAAGGCGCAGGCCTGCGCGGCGCAGGAGGGCGACGGCCTCGTCGGCGAGTCGGCCTTTGTTGGGAATCGCGAGCTTGAGCACTGGGTCCATGGTAGCCTCAGAAGAACAATGGAAGGTTGGGGCGGCACCGCGGCGTTGCTCTCAATGAGCAGCGCAGAAGGGATGGGCGGTTGCGGTGCCGCACATGACTGGCCACGGACTTGGGCATCAGCCATTTAAGCGTGGCCCAGCGGGGCGCCCACCGCGCCCTCCCGCGCGGACCCCCGGTTGGCCGGGAGTGCGCGTGGCTGGCGGCCGCTGCGTTCACCTTGCGGCCGCAACACACAAGAGGCAACGCTCCGGGTCCCTGGCATGCGCCTCGCAGCCCTCGCCGTCCTGCTCCTCTTGGCAGTTCCCTCCGCCGTGGCAGACCACCCCGGCTCCAACAAGGGGCTCGCCGGCCTCGCCGCACCCGGCTCGCTGGGCGCCGCCGGCCCGCTGGGCCAGGACGTGGCGGTCCACCGCCTGCCCGACGTACAGATGGCCTTCGCCGAGTGGGAGGCCCGGTGGCCCAACCTGGTCGATCAGCTGACCATCGGCACGACTGCCAGCGGCTTCGACCTGGCCGCCATCCGCGTCACCGACGAGGAAGTCCCCTACGACGCGGCGGCACTCAGCACGGGCAACAAGGTGCGGGTGTACCTTGATGGCGGCCACCACGGCAACGAATTCCTCGGCGTCGAGCTCGTGATGTACTACCTGGAGGACCTCCTGTCGCGGGCGGGCGAGCCGGACACGGCGGCGTTCCTGGCCACCCACGAGGTCTACGCCACCCCGATCATCAACGTCGACGGCAACTTCGCGGACACGCGCAAGAACCACCGGCTCGTGGACGTGAACCGTAACTACGACTTCATGTGGGGCGGCCCGGGCAGCGGCGACACGCCGATTGACTTCACCTACCGCGGGCCCGAAGCCATGAGCGAACCGGAGGTCGCCGCCAACGCCGCCTTCGCGCAGTCCATCCTGCCCGACCTGTGGATCACCATGCACACCGGCGTCGCCGAGTTCTACTGGCCGTGGGGCTGGACCCACGACCCCGCTCCGGACCAAGCGTTCTTCGAGAGCCTGGAGGGGCCCTTCGAGGCGGCCACCAACGGTCGCGTGGACGCCATGCAGGCCGCAGAACTGTACCTCGCCGCCGGGGCCACGGACGACTACGGGTACGGCGCCCTCGGCATCCCGACCTTCACGTACGAGGTGCACGAGGACCAGTTCGTGCCCGTCTACGGCCAACCGATCCCCGACATGATCGCCGACCAGCTGGCCGGCCTCGACTTCATGGTGCGCAACGCCGGCCGCATGGGCGCCTGGGTGGAACCCACGGTCGTGGACGGCGAGCTTGTGCTGACCAACACCGGATGGGCAGAAGCCCGCGATGTGCAGGTCGTCATCGACGGCGCCCCCGAGATCATCCCGCGCCTGGCGCCGGGCCAGAGCACGGCCCTCCACGGCGTCCAGGGCGCCTCGGCGACCATCACCTACCCGGTCCTGATGATCAACACAACCCAGGAGCGCACGCACCTCGTGCCCCTGTCCGCCGCGTCCCCGGAAGCCAACCCGATCCCCGGCGTCGGGCTCCTGGTCGTCCTGGCCACCCTGGCCGGGGTCGTCATCGCCCGCCGGCGCTAACGGCCAGCATGGCCCGCCTGCCCGCGGTCCGCCAAGGGACCGCGCGAGACGGGCCGATGCGCGACTGACCGGGTGCGGCCCCGCCACCCCTATGGCCGCCCGAGGGATGCCCACGCATGGTCCGCCTGCTCGTGGCCGCGACACTCGTGGCCGTCATCAGCCTGTCACCGATCGCCGACCCCGCACCCCTCGAAGTCTGCGAGGGAACCCTGGATACTGACTGCCTCCACAGCGACTGCAACCGATTCCTGTGCGCGCGCCAGTTCTGTCAAGTTTACGTCGGCCACGACGGCCATGTCGGGGAACTGGTCGGCTGCACTCCGCCCTAGGCCCTAAGCTGTCTTGGCGGCCGCTCGGACCCGCTCCAGCAAGCCCCGCTCCTGCACGAACTCGGCGTTGAGGATGCTTTGGCCAGCGGCCCCCCGCACCGTGTTGTGGCCCAGCACCAGGAATTGGAGGGTGCGTCCGTCCGCCGACAGGCGCAGGCGGCCCACGCTGACGGCCATCCCGCCGTCTAGGTCGCGGTCGCGGCGCGGCTGCGGCCGATCCGGCGCGTCGAGCACATGGATCGGCTGGTGCGGCGCGCTGGGCAGAGCGACCAAGTCATCGGGCCCACGGAAGGACTCGAAGGCGGCGCGCACCTCCTCCAGGCTGACGGCGCGGCCGAGGCGAACGTGAACACTCTCCAAGTGGCCTTCGCGCACCGGCACCCGCGTCGCCGTGGGGTAGACATCGAAGGCCGCCGGCGCCACGAGTCCGTCGGGGCCGATGGCACCAAGCGTCCGCTGCGGCTCGGTCTCCAACTTGTCCTCCTCGCCGCCGATGTACGGCACGATGTTGTCCACCACATCGAGCGCCGACACGCCCGGGTAGCCGGCGCCGCTGAGGCCCTGAAGGGTCGTCACGTGCAACTCGTCGATGCCGAACGTGCGGTGCAGCGGGGCCAGAGCCAGCGTCAGGATGATGCCGGAGCAGTTGCCGTTGGCCACCACGAAGCCGGGAGTGTCTTGTCGGTCCAGCAGGGCCAGGTGATCGGGGTTGACCTCGGGGATGAGCAGCGGCACGTTGGGCGTCATCCGGTGGTCCTTGGCGTTGGTGAAGACCGCCAGGCCGGCCTCGGCCAGGCGGGTCTCGACCGGGCCGGCGAGGCCGCCGGGAAGGGCGCTGAAGGCCACCTGCACGTCGTCGCGGGCCAGCAAGGAATCCAGGTCCTCCACGACGAGGCTAGCGACCGCTGGCGGCATCGTTGTGTCGAGCATCCACTTGGTCGCCTCGGCGTAGCGCTTGCCGGCGCTGCGCTGGCTGGCCACCACGCATCGAACCTCCAGGGTCGGGTGCCCGTCGAGCAACTGGATGAAGCGCTGGCCAACGGCGCCCGTGGCCGCCAGGATGGCGACGCCCACACGGCCGGTCATGCTACCGCCCCATCGAGGAAGGTGTCGTGCAAGCCGCGCAGGGCGGCGGCCGCCTGGTTACTCTCGACGATGAAGTCGAGCGCGATGTCACTGGCTCCGAGGCTGATCATTTCGACGTTCACTCCCTTGGTGCTGACGGCGGCGAGAATCTTCGCGGCGCTGCCGGGCGTTTCTCCCAGGCCCCGGCCGACGACGCACACCAGCGTCCGGTTCTTCAGGGCCTGGGTGGACTGGATGACGCCCCCGATCAGCGGCGCAAGCGCTTCGCGCGCGTTATCGAGGTCGCTTTCCTCCAGCAGCAACGCGAACGTCGCCTGGCTGGTGGACATGTTGAGGACATTGATGCCGGCGGCGCTAAGGCCATCGAAGACCCGCTTGGCGACGCCGGGAGTGTAAGCCATGCCGGGCCCGTTGAGGCGCAGAATTCCCAGGTCGGGCTTGCACGCGACGCTCCTGACCAGGGCCGGCGCCGGCTCGCTGGTCGACGACACGATGGTGCCGGGGGCTTGCGGGTCCTGGAAGCAGCGGATGTGGATCGGGATGCCCGCGGGTGCCAGTGGCTCCACGCAGCGCGGGTGCAGCACCTTCGCGCCGAAGTAGGCCAACTCGGCCGCCTCGTCGTAGCCCATGGCCTCAACAAGGCGCGCCTCGGCGACAGCGCGCGGGTCCGCCGTCAGGAAGCCGGCCACGTCCTTCCAAAGTTCCAGCGCGTGGCAGTCCAGGGCGACGGCCAGCAGGGCAGCCGAGTAGTCGCTGCCGCCACGGCCAAACAGCGTTGCGTGGCCGTCGGGGTCCACGCCGTAGTAACCCGTGACAACCGGGACCTGGCCAGCCTTGAGCATCGGTCGCAGCTTCGTGTGGGTTTCGGCGCGCATCCGCGCGCCGTCGGGGCGGGCGTTGCCAAAGGGGCCCAGGCTGCAAACGCCGGCGTGTTCGCTGTCGAGCGCCACGGCGTCCACCCCGGCGCGCCGCAACGCGGCGGCCAGAACGGGAGCCGCAAGGCGCTCGCCGAAGGTCTGCACGAGATCGGACAGCCGCGGCGTCGTCTCCTGGGTGTAGGCGATGCCGTAGAGCAGTCGTTCCAGCCGCTCCAGGGCCTGGCGCAGCGCGTAGCTCGCCGCCTCATCGCCGTCCGGAGCGACGGCAGCCAGGGCGGACTCGTGGCGGTCGCGCAGGCTGTCGAGGAGCAGATAGACCTGTGATTCGTCGCGCGTGACGCTGCCGAGGCCGGCGACCAGCGCGTCCGTGACGCCCTGCATGGCGCTCGTGACGACCACGCGGGGTTCGTCCTGGCTGGCAACGATCTCGGCGACCCGAAGCATGGCGGCCCCGTCGCGCACGGCCGCGCCGCCGAATTTCATGACCTTCATCGTTGCCCCCGGTTCGTTGCGGCGACCGTGGAGCCGGAAAAACGCTTGCCGGCTCGGCGCCCATTGCGCGTCGCTTCACGCATCGGGGGCCGCCGCGGTTGCCTGGGGCGTTTCGCCGGATTCGGGAGCGTCCGCAACGGCCTCGGCCGCCGCGCGCCTGCGACGTCGGTCGGCGAGCGCCAACCGTCCGGCGGTCATGATGTGTTCGAAGGCGTCGTGGTCGCCTTCACCGACGGCTCGCTGAAGGGCCTCCAGTTGGCCGCGCAACCGCTCGATGGCGGGCGCCGCGTGGGGGTTGGACGCCTGGATTTCGTAGTAGACCTCGGGGCTTTCGCCGACGACGCCGCTGGCGATCTTTTCGAGGCCGCCGAGGGTCGTCGAGTGGACCGGCGGTCCCTCCCCAAGGGCCGCGGCAAACGCGATGGCGCTGGCGTGGGCCAAGGCCAGCACGTCGGCCATCACCTGGTCGTGGTCCTCCAGGTCCAGGCGCCAAATTTTCGCCGTGGTGGGCTGGAACAGCCCCTCCAGGGCCTGCATGGCGTCGTCGTCGCCGGTCGGGCAGATGACCACGTCGGCGCCGCGCAGGGTGACGAGGTCGGGCCCGAACATGGGGTGGAAGCTGCCCACCTGGCAGCCGGCGGCGCGCAAGGCGCCGATGGCTTCGATGAGGGGCGTCTTGATGCTCGCGATGTCAGCAACGATGCCCTTGGGTCGTTCCTCCGGGGGCCCGGCGGTCCACGCCTGGTACGTCGTGGCGATGGCGCCGGGCGCCATGGCGCAGATGACCAGATCGGCCGTGTGGAGCGCCGCTCGGCCGGCGGCGTTGGCCTGATCGTCGAGAACGGGATCCACGATGGCGACGGAATACCCGTGGCCCACCAGGAAACGCTCGACCCAGCCACCCATGCGGCCGGCGCCGCCCAGGATGACCGCCTGCTTGCCGTGGCCGCTGCCGGCCAGCTTGAGGCGGTCCTGCTCCTGCACGGCGACCGAGCCGATGATCAGGCGCGCGATCAGGTCCTCGGCGAGGTTCTCGTCGAGCCCTTGGCCCCGGGCCGCCTCGCGTGTCCGCTCCAGGACGCGGCGCTCCTGCACGTAATCGATCGAGGGCTCGCCGGCCTTGTGCTTGATCTTGCCAACTTCCTGGCCGAGGCGGCAGCGTTCCGCCGCCAGCGCCAGGATTTCGTCGTCAAGTTCGGCGATGCGTCGTCGCAGGTGGGCGCGGTCGGTCATCAGGTGGCCTCCTCGAAGCCGGGGGGTTCGGGGTGCTCCGGTACCGGCACGAGACCTTCGCGCCGGGCGTGCAGGATGAAGTCGGCGAGGACCAGCCGGACACAGGCGCGAACGACGGGCACGGCGCGAATGGCGATGCAGGGATCGTGGCGCCCCTTGAGTTCCAGTGTCGCGTCCTGGCCGGTGGCCAGGTCAACGGTCTGCTGGGGCTGGAAGATGCTGCTGGTGGGCTTGATGGCGACGCGGCCGACGACCGGGGCGCCAGTGGTGAGCCCGCCGAGGATGCCGCCGGCGTGGTTGGAGGTGGTCTCGATGCGACCGGCGGTGGCGTGGTAAGGGTCGTTGTGCTCGGACCCACGCAAGGCGACCCCGGCGAAGCCGGAGCCGAAGTCGACGCCCTTGACCGCTGGAACACTGAAGAAAAGATGCGCCAGTCGGCTCTCGACGGAGTCGAAGAACGGGTCACCGAGGGCGACGGGGCAGCCCTCCGCGACGAAGGATACGACGCCGCCGACCGAGTCCTTGTCCCGGCGCGCGCCGTCGACGAGGTCGACAAAAGCCTGCTCCATCTCGGCGTGGGCGGTGTAAACGGCGCTGCCCGGCACTCGTTCGGCCATCTCGGCGGCGGTGGGAAGCGTCGCGCCGGCCCGATCGGCGACTTGGTGCAGGTGCGCCTCAACCTGGATGCCGTGCTGGGCCAGTAGCGGCTCGACCACCGCGCCGGCGGCGACCAGAGCCGCGGTCAGACGGCCCGAGTAGTGGCCGCCGCCGCGAAAGTCGTTGAAGCCGTGGCTGCGCACGCGGGCGACCCAGTCGCTGTGCCCCGGGCGGGGCTTGCGCACCAGTTCACTGTAGTCGCGGCTGCGGGTGTCCTCGTTGGCGATCCACACGGTCAGCGGCGCGCCCGTGGCATGGCCCCGGTACAACCCTGAAAGGTACTGGGCGCGGTCGCTCTCCTGGCGCTGGGTTACGAGGGCTGAGCGCCCCGGCCTGCGAGCGTCCAGGTCCGCCTGAATGGCCGCCTCGTCAAGGGCGAGTCCGGCAGGCAGCCCGTCGAGCGTGATGCCGACGCCGGCGCCGTGGCTCTCGCCAAAAATCGAGATGCGCAGGTTGCGGCCAAACGCGTTCACGACGCCACCTCCAGCGCGGGCTGGTCGGCCAGGCGCGCGAGGTCGGCGTGGAAGCGGGGGTAGCTGACGGCGGCGCAGCCGGGATTGTCCACGATCGTCTCGCCGCCGGCGGCCAGGCCGGCAATGCACAATGCCATGTGGATGCGGTGGTCGTGCAGGCTCGTCACCCGCGCCCCGCGCAGTCGTCCGGGTCCGCCGACCACCCGGAGCCCCTCCGGCTCCTCGGTCACGTCGGCGCCCATGGCTCCCAGGCCAGCGGCCATCGCGGCGATGCGGTCCGATTCCTTGTGGCGCAACTGGTTCCCGCCGACGAAATGGGTCTCCCCCCGCGCGCAGGCGGCGAGGACCGTCAGGATGGGGAACAGGTCGGGTGTCGCGGCCACATCCACCTCGCCGGGGCTCTCAAGCTCGCCCGCGTGAACCGTCACCGCGCCGTCGCCCGTCTCAACCCGGCAGCCGAACGAGCGCAGGTGTTCCAGGATCGCACGGTCGCCCTGGCGGCTGTCGAGGCGCAGGCCGCGCGCCGTGACGCGTCCGCCCGTGACGGCGGCCGCCACCAGCGGGAACGCGGCTGTCGACCAGTCGGATTCCACCGCGAAGCCGCGCGCCCGTGGCGCGTCGCCGCCGGGAATGATGAACGAGCGGCCGGGGGCGTCGATCTCGTCGATGGTGAGCCCGAAGGCTTGCGCCGCCTCAAGGCTCAGGTCGAGGTAGGGGCTGGAACTGACCGGGGCGTCGAGATCCACGCGGCTGGTGCCGGCCACCATGGGCAGGGACAACAGCAACGCGCTGGCGAACTGGCTGCTGCTGCGCGGCGGCAGGCGGGCGGTTCCCGGCAGCAACGGGCCGCGAACCGTCAGTGGCGCGCGGCCGCCGTTGCTCTCCACGCGCGCACCGAGGCTGCCCACGGCGGCCAGGAGCGCGTCATTGGGGCGGCTGCACAGCGACTCGTCACCGGTCAGGGCCACCGGAAACGGCAGCCGGGCGGCGGTGCCAATGAGCAGCCGGAGGGCCGTGCCCGCGTTGGCGCAATCAAGCACCTCCCGCGGCGGCACGAACGGGCTCGGCTGGAACAGGAGGGCTCCCGGCGCCGAGAGGTCCGGTCCTTGGGGCTGGAAGCGGGCGCCGAGGGCCACGAGGCACCGGAGCGTCGCCCGCGTGTCCTCCGACAGCAGCGCGTTGGACACCGTGCAGGGCTCCAGGCTTTGGGCGGCCAGCAGGAAGGCGCGGTGGGACACGCTCTTGCTGCCCGGGATGGTCACGTCGCCGTCGATGGCGGCGGCCTGGACGCGGGCTTGGCTCACAAGGACACCTCTGAGGGGATGGCCTGGGTCCAGGTCCACGTTCCGCCGGAAACGGCCGGCAGATCGGGGCGGTGGCCCGCAGCAAACAGGGCGGCGACCGCCGGGCCGGTGCCGGACAGGCCTGCTCCGAGCGCGCCGGCGGCCATGGCGACCCGGACGGGTTCGCTCGAAACGGGCAAGCCGGCGCCCTGGTAAAGATCGGTAAAGGCCGCGCCGTTGAGCGTTAGCGCCAGGGGCAGGTCGCCCGCCTGCGCGGCGCTGATTGCGTTCTCAACGCGCGCGGCGATCGGGGCTGTGTCGACGCCGGCCACGCCAGACTTTGGGATGTGCGCGTCCGGAACCCAGACGGCCACTTCCCAGGGCTGCACAGCGAGGGCCGCCAGGACCCGGCGGTTGGCGTTTTCGGTGAGGTGGCAGCCGCCGACCGTGACCGCAACCTGATCGTCGAAGGCGCCGGTCAACGTCACTTGGGCGGCGATGCAGGCGTCAACCGCCGCGTCAACGACGATCCAGGGGTCCGGCTCACGGCCGTCGAGCGCGAGCAGGGCCGCCCGGGTCATCGCGGCGGCGGCGCCGCTGCTGGTCTTGAGGCCCCGGCTGGCCGGGACGGGAGAGGTCGTGGCGACATTGGCGCCGACCGGAGCATCGGCGCGGCGCTCGCGAATCTCCGCGAAAACGGCGCGCGCAAGCCGGTCGTCTACCGGCGGCTTGGCCTCGAACGAGAGACCGGGCTCGTCGTGCCACGTCCACGTCGCCTCGACGCCGTCGCCCGCGGCCAGGCTGCATCCGGTCCCGGTGGCCGTGGCGTTGATGATCGTGACGGCGCCATGGGCGCGGCAGCGGGCCTGCATCAAGCAGCCACCGCCGTTTCCAGTAGGGCGGCCTCCATTGCAGCGCGGTCCGGCTCCTCGTCGAACCAGAACTGGTAGGCGCGTACACCCTGGCCAAGCAGCACGTCGCGGCCCGACGTGACCGCGCAGCCGGCGGCGCGGGCGGCCTTCTCCAGTTCCGTGGTGCCCGCCGCGTAGACCATTTCGAGCACCGCGTCGGCTTGGTCGAGGGCGTCGCTGGCGATCGGGCAGGGGTCGCCTGGCCGTGAACCGACCGGAGTCGCCTGGACCCAGACCGACGCTTGGGCCCCGTCGCGTTCGGCGTACGGGCGCCAGGCGGCTCCGAAGCGGCTGGCAACGGCGCGGCCCCGCTCCGGGTCGCGGCTGTAAACCGTCGTCTCGAAGCCCAGTTTCTGCAGGGCCCACAACGCGGCGCGGGCCGCGCCGCCGGCTCCGAGAACGGCCGCCGTGGCCGTTGCCTGGCCCGCGTGGGGTTGCAGGAGGTCGTGGAGGGCCGTGGCGTCGGTGTTGGTCGCCAGGGGGCCCTGCGGCGTGAAGCGGACACAATTGGCGGCGCCGAGCAGCGTCGCGATGTCGTCTGACCGGGCCAGCCGCGCCGCCTCCAGCTTGTGGGGGCTGGTGATGCTACAGCCGTGCAGGCCGAGGCGGCCGGCGACATGGAACAGGAGACGCAGGTAGCCAGGATTCGGGGGAACGTCAAGCGCGCCGTAACGGGCGCTGTTGCCGGCCGCGCGCAGGGCGGCGTTGTGGATGCGCGGGCTGAGGCTGTGGGCCACGGGCGAACCAATGACGCAGAGCCAGCGGTTGCCGCCGGGCTGCGGGCCCATGTCGGTCGCCTCAAGGCCCCAGTGGCGCCACAGGTCGAGCAGTTCGTCCACGCCGGGTTGGCCGGGGGCCGCCGGCGGCGCGCCGGGCGCGTGGCCGTAAGTCGCCGCGTTGCCGGCCAGCGGCAGGATGGCGCGAATCAGCAGGGGTGCCTCCATGGGAGCCAGGGCCGGCTGGCCGTGGCGGGACGCGTGGGCGTACGCCAGTTCCAACGCGCGCAGGCAGTCGGGGAACGTGCGCGTGGGGAATGCCAGCTTGTGCAGATCGGCGCCGAGGTCCTGCTCGGAGGTCAGGTGGCGCATGGCGAGATCTCGTTCCGGCGCATCGTCGAAGAGGTGGCGGCTGAGAATGAGTTCCTGCGCATGGTTACGCATGGCTCGCACCAGGGCCGGCATGTCTGCCCCGTCGTTCTCCAGGTCCACGGCGGCAAAACCCGCTTCGGCCGCGGCGGCCAGCAGGTTCACGCGCAGATCCTCGGGACCGTCGTAAGCGCCTCCTTCGCGCTTGGGTCGCAGCGTCGCCAGCAGCGGCGTTCGGGACGCTTCCAGCAGGACCGCCAGGTCGTCGGCGGCCCGCTCGGGGTCCGGGGCCGCCGGCCACAAGGCATCGAGGCGTACCTCCGCGAGTTGCACGTCGTCGGGCAGGCGACGCAGTTGCTGGGCGGCATCCGCGGCACTGCCGGCGCTGATCGTGGCGATGGTTCGATGAGGCACTACCGCTCCTCCAGGAACTCCTCGACCGGCATGCCGAAGTGGCGCGCCGACGTCTCGGTGTGGACCAGGATCGTGTCACCCTCCTTCAGGTCGGTCACCGCCACCGGCGACCCGTCGGGGCGCACGAGCCTGATGGTTTCCGCCGTCTGGAGTACAGCGTTGCCCTCCTGGTCGTCCTCCGTGCGCCACGTGACCAGCGTGTGGGGCCGTCGCTCGATCTTGGCGCGCCCCACGGTGACCACCCGGTGAACGCCGTCGGGGTGGACCGCCAGCACCTGTGCGCCGGCGGCCAGCTCGCTCAGGTAGCGCGTCTTGCCCCCGGGCGCGAACAGGTACGAGTGCACGGCGCCGGCGTTGACTCGGAAGGGGCGGGCGCGAACGTATTCCGACTCGATGGTCTCGGCGTGGACGAGACAGAAGCCGCGCGCCGTCGAGCCGATCAGGAGCCCCTCACCGGGTCGAAACAGGCTCGTGGTGTCGATGCAGACCCGGTCCCCCGGACCGGCGTCCTCGATGCCGGTGATCGTGGCCAGCTGCAGGAAGTCGGGCTCCGTCTCGTCGCCGTTCCCCGCGGTCGTGGCACTGGCCGACTCTGCCTGCTTGGCGACCGATTTGCCGCGCCCGGCCGTCTTGGCGGCCTTGGTGCGAGTATCCTTGGCAGGCGTGGCGGCGGGCTTCGACGCCGCGTCCTCGGAGGATTCGGATGCGTCGGGCTCGGTGACGGCCGGCTTGCGGCGGGGTTTGCGCCGCGTCTGCGTCGCTTCGCGCGCGCCGGTCACCAGGGCGACCAGGGTGTTGTTGAGTCGATCGTCGGTGCGCGGGCCCCGGCTGCGCAGGACGCGGTCCGTTTCGCGGACATCGCCCGGCGTTTCGGCGGCCAGAGCGATGCCGTGCACACCGATTTCCAGGGTGTCCCGGAAGAGCCGCGCCTGGGCGGGGGTGCGAGCCAACGCGAAGAGGGTGTCCGGCTGGTCGCGGCGGGAAGCAATCAGGTTCTCCAGCGGAATGATCGTCCAGTTCTCGCTGTCCACGATGACGACGCCCTCGACGGCGGCGGCGCGGTCCTGGTCGCGCCCCGATCGGAGCTTGACGAAGCGACCGATGGCCTCGGTGCCATCCTTCAGGGTGTTGCGGCCGTCAATCAGCACGGGGTGCAGGTCGTCGCGGTCCAGGTGGGGGTCGTCCTTTCCCAGCACGATACGCTCGACGCCGCACTCCTTGGCGGCCTTCAGCATCGGCAGGCGCTTGTTGACCGGCAGGTCGCGCAGGTCCAGCCAGAGCGGGATGCGGTGGTGGGGGGAGCCGTGTTCGGCATGCTCGATCTGGTCGAGCAGATCGTCGTGCTCGTGCTCGTCCGTCTCCTGGATGGTCATGGGAACAGGCCGGCGATGGCGGCCATGGCCTCATCAGGCTTCGGATGTTGAAACACGTTCCTCCCGATCGAGACGCCTCTGGCGCCTGCGGCGGCCGCGCCGCGAATCTGGTCGATGAAGCCGTCGAAGTCGGGTCGGCGGGGGCCGCCGCTGACCACGACTGGCACCGGGCAGCCCTCGACGACCGGCCGGAACGAGTCGGGGTCGCCCGTGTAGGGCACCTTGACGATGTCCGCGCCGAGTTCGGCGCCCAGGCGGGCGGCGTGGGCGACGCGGCCGGGGTCGAACGGGTCGTCGATGGCGGGGCCGCGCGGGTACACCATGGCCAAGAGCGGCATGCCCCACTGGGCGCAGGCGGTGCCGATGCGCCCCGCGTCCTCGATCATCCGGCTTTCCGTGGTGGCCCCGACGTTGATGTGGATGCTGACGCCGTCGCAGCCGAGCCGGATCGCCTCCTCGACGCTGCCCACGATGCGCTTGTCGTTGGGGTCGGGGTTGGCGTCCGTGCTCGCCGACAGGTGCATGAGGATCCCCAGTTGGTCCGCGTGGGCGCTGGCCGTGGGGATGAGTCCCTTGTGCAGTGTGGTGCACGTTGCCCCTGGGGCGACGGCGGCCAGTACGCTGGCCGGTTTCTCGATTCCAGCCAGGGGGCCCATGCTGATTCCGTGGTCGAGGGGGACCATGAGGATTGAGCCATTGCCGTTCATGAGGCGGCGCAGGCGGACGGAATTGGCGGCCATTGTCCCAAATTACCGGTAGTGCGGATTTATGCTTTGTTAGCCTGATTTGTCGTTCAGTGTCGGCTGCCGGCCGCGGCGCCCCAGGGGGCGGCGATGGCGACAGTATGGCCCTCGACGCGGCGGGCAAGGGTTCATTGCCTGTCGAGTGGCTGCCCATTCTGGCCCCCACGCGACATTCCTGTTCATCAGACGACGCATCTGCCAAGCACTAAGTAGATGATGTGGCCTTGAAGGCACAGATGTGGCATGTCTTGATCGACCACTTCCGCCGGTATCCGGCGCAGGAGCGGGTCGTGAAGCTGATGATCCATCTGGGCCTGCGCATCCACGAGGGCAAGATCTACGCCGGCGCCGCCGAGATCGCCGACACGGCCATCGGCCGAGCGGCCAACGTGGACCGGCGCATCGTCCAGGCGACCGTGAAAACCATCCTCGCCGACGAGGAGCTGCGCGACGTCTTCACGCGCTTCCACCCCACGCTGCACCTCAAGGATGTCGCGACGATGCTCGGGTGCGGCGTGATCGAGATCGTCCCGACCAATGCCCACTCCACTGGCATCCTCGCCGGCGTCAGCAAGCTCATCGCCGACCACAACATCAGCATCCGGCAGGCCGTCGTGGACGACCCCGAGTTCACCGAAGAGCCGAAGCTGTTCGTGGTGACCGAGAGCCGCATTCCGGGCGATCTGATCCCCGCCATGCAGCGCGTGGACGGCGTTCGGGCCGTCACCGTTTATTAGGCGTTTGGAAGGGGCTTGCGCAGGGCAAAGGCTGCTTTGCCCAGGGGGCCCGCTGCGTCGCTGCAACGCCAGGCCGGGAACACTTATCCCTCTGTGAACGCGTAGGGGACCCGATCAAGCCATGGACGCCCCTCACCGCCCCGCCGCATTGCTGTCATGGTCTCTGCTGATTGCCCTCGTTTTCGCCGGCACGCCCGTCGAAAGCCAGGTCCCCGCAGACCCCACCATCTCGTCGGTTCTTGCCAAGGTTGAACGGCTCGACACCGTGCGTGCGATCAACGATCTCGCCGAAGAAGCCGACCGTGAGGCCAAGAGCGTGGTCTGGTTCGTGCGGGCCGTCACCGGCCAATTGGCCGGCGTGCGCGACGAGGCGCTGGAAACCGCCAACGACCCCGGCCACGCGCTGCCCAGCCAGGCCGTTCAAGCCCTGTTTGAACGCGTCGGCAACCCCGACGGCGCCGACCCCGAGGAGTTGGCCAAGCTGGATGCCCTGCCGGAACTCCTGCGCCTGGCCATCCTCGACATCTTCAACGCCTTCATCGCCTTTGATGAGGCCGCCGAGCGCCTGCCCGCCTGGCAGGCCGCGTCCACGGTGTGGGATCCCGCCACCGTGCAACTCCTGGCAGCCCGCAGTACGCTGTTGGAGGCGGTCGCCGCGTACGAGGTGGCCCACCAGAGCGTCCAGAACGAACTCACCCTGGACGAAGCGATCCGGATGCCCCCGGTGTTCGCGTACGACCCCATCGGCGAGGACAACATCTACACCGACGACTACATGCTGCTGATCGACACCGGCGGCGACGACTACTACTTCAACAACGCCGGCGGCAGCGGCCTGCGCCCCGTGGACACGGTGTACTGGAACGTGGATCCCTGCAGCATCTGGGAACCGTACCAGAACCGCGTCGGGTTCGAGGGGGCCGCGGCCCTGATCGACTACAGTGGCAACGACCGCTACGGCATGGGCCACGCGTGTGGCGTCAACGGCGGCGGCAACGGCGGCGCCGGATTCCTCTACGATGGCGAGGGCCGTGACCAGTACCTCGCCGCCGACTCCCCGCGCTGCCAGATGTTCCACCTGAGTGGCCAGGCGCGCGGCAGCTGCGGCGCCAACGGCGGCGGCTACCGTGGCGGCGTGGGCTTCCTTCTGGACGTGTCGGGTCGCGACGTGTACGAGGGCACCAACGGCGGCGTCAACGGTGGCGGCTACGTTGGTGGCATTGGCTTCCTGTTCGACATCACCGGCTACGACACCTACAAGGCGACGAGTGCCGGCGTCAACGGTGGCGGCCACGCCCTCGGATACGGTTTCCTGTACGATGGCACTGGCAGTGATTACTACGAGGGCACCTTCGCGGGCGTCAACGGCGGCGGCGACGGTGGCAGTGGCCTGCTGATTGACCGCTGGGGTGACGACACCTACATCGGCACCCAGCAGGGCGTCAACGGCGGCGCCAAGTCGGCGCTCGGCAACGCCCTGTTCATCCTGGGCTTCTACAACGCGGACCTGCTGCCTGGCCGCGGCCTGCTCCATGACGTGTACGGTGACGACACCTACCGCGCCGAACGCCGCGGCATCAACGGCGGCGGCGACCTGCAACTGGGTGGGTCGGGGCTTCTGCTGGACGAAAATGGCACCGACTCGTACTTCGACCTGGAGGGTGGCACAGGCATGGACAACACCGTGCTTCCCAAGGGAACGGGTGCCCAACTGGACCGTGAGTCGCACGAATTGCCTGTCCTGTAATCCCGCTTGTTTTTCCAGGGTGAGGCATTTGCCTACGCCCTCGGGATTTTTTTAGCGGTCGGGCCTGACTGCGCGATGCGGTCCCTTTGGGTGCGCGTTGCGGTCCTCCTCATCCTGCCCTTGAGTGTTGGCGCCACTGGCCTGCCTGGCCACGTGGGGCCAGACACCGGCACGGAGCCCTGGCTGGCCCTGGCGCAAAGCATGGATGGCTTGGCAAACGAATGGACGCCCGGCGTGGCCGACGCCGTGGTGATTGCGAGGGCTGCGACCGAGCAGTTCGCCCGTGCCCACGGCTGGGAACTGCCGGTCGTGGAAACCGCGCCGCGCACCTTGGGCGATGCGCTGGACCTATTGGTGGTTCGACTGGGCGTTGCACTCAACGCCGAAGCCGCCGCGTCCCTGGCCGCCCTTGACGAGTTGCCGGAACCGCTGCGTTCGGCGCTCGCCCAGGTGGTCGCGGCGTTCGTCGCGCTGCACGAGGCGGCGACCGAACTGGACACGCAGGCCACGGCCCCGTGGAGCCCGGCCCACGCCGCGGTGCTGGCCGCGCGGGGTGCGCTGCTGCAAGCCCTGCCCGCCCTGGACGCCGCCGTGCAGGCCAGTGAAATCACGTCCGCGACCCTCGTCGTCGCCCCCGTGCTGGCGCTCGATCTTGCCGGCAACGACGATGTGTACGACCAGGACGTCGCGTTGACCATCGATGTTGGCGGAAACGACCTCTACCGCAACAACGCGGGGGGCAACCGGATTGATGTCGTCGACCGCGTTTACTGGAACGTGCGTCCGTGCATCACGTTCGAACCGTACGCCAACCGCATTGGTACGCAGGCGGCGGGGGCCCTGATCGACCTCGGCGGCCACGATCGCTACGAGCCTGCGCGCGGGTGCGGCGTGAACGGCGGTGGCAACAACGGCGTGGGTTTCCTCTTCGACGCGGGGGGCAACGATGCCTACACCGCTCCGGATGAGCGCCTGTGCCAATTTTTCAATCTCGGCAGCGAAACCGGGTCGTGCGGCGTCAACGGCGGCGGCGTGCGAGGCATCGGCTTCCTCCTCGACGCTGCGGGCAACGATGCGTACGCAGGCAGCCGAACGGGCGTCAACGGCGGCGGCTACGTCGGCGGGCAGGGCTACCTGTTCGACCTTGGCGGCAACGACCTTTACCGTGGCGACGCGGCGGGCGTCAACGGCGGCGCCCACGTGTTGGCAACGGGACTGCTCCTGGATCTCGACGGCGACGACCGCTACCTGGCGACCTCCACTGGCGTCAACGGTGGCGGCGACGGCGCCCACGGGCTCCTGATCGACCTGCGCGGCAGCGACGAATACCACGCCACTCACAGCGGCGCCAACGGCGGCGCCGCCAGCGCCCTCGGACCCACGCTAGCCCAAGTGGGCACCGAGCCAATTGACGTCCTGGTTGGACGCGGCGCCCTGATTGACCTGCGCGGCGACGACCTTTACCTTGCCACCCACAGCGGGACGAACGGCCAGGGCCACGCGGGCAGCAGCGGCATTTTGCTTGACGCGGGCGGCGCGGACTTCTACCTGGACCGCGAAGGCGGCACCGGCTACGATCGCACCGTCGTGCCCAAGAAGTGGGGCGCACAGATCGATCGGTAGGCTGCCCAGCACGGCACGCTTTTCGCTCGCCGCCGTCTCGGTTGTGTGTGGAGTCCCTGCGCCAGGCCCTCACGGCACTCGGCCTGTTCGATTCGGACGTCGTCGAAGAGCGCCCGTGGGGCCTGTGGGTCGACTGGTACCGTCACCCGACGGCGACGCTCAAGTGCATGGTCGTCAAGCCCGGCCACCGCATGAGCCTGCAGCGGCACGCCGAGCGGGAGGAGATCTGGCGCGTCATCAGTGGCGAGGGCGAGGATCAGGGACCCAGTCCCCCCGCGGCGCTCGTGCCCGGCAAGACCCACCGTGTTCCCGTCGGAGCGACCCACCGCATCGCCAACACGGGCGAGGCGCCGCTCGTGATCGTCGAGATGCAGTTGGGCACGTGTGACGAGGGCGACATCGAGCGACTGGCAGACGACTACGAGCGGTAGCCGCCCCACGGGCTTCGATATCCCAGCGCCCGCCCGGAGTGGCGGGGCTGCTCGCGCCGGCCGCCCTTGCCCGCGCCCCCGACGGACGGGGAGCCGCACGGCGCTGGCCCCAACTCGGCTGGAGGCCCCAGATAACCCCTTGGCCCACGGGTCAGGGCTGCGCGACGGTCGCGACCGGCAGAGCGGCACCGCCCTGCTGGGCGTGAAGACGCAGCGGCGCGGTGCCAGGCGTGGTCAGTAATGGCGAATCGAACCCAACAAAGTAGGCACGTCCGTCGGGACCAACGGCGGCACCGCTGACGTGGACTGACGGCGGCGGGGCCTCGTCAAGGGCAAGCGCGGCGTTCTTGATGACCGGGCCGCCGTCGGCCGCCACATGGACGTGGCCGACGTACCAATCCGACGTGGAATCCGTATCGCCAGCGATGGCCCACACGATCAGTGCGCCGGGGCCGTGCGGGTTGCCGTCCAGGTAGATGGATTGGACCGGCGGTCCGGTTACGAAGGTGCGCTCGGAGAACGTGTCGCCGCCATCGGTGCTCACGGCCAAGATGAAGCGCCCCTCGTCTGCGTCAAACCATTCGCCCGTGTTGTTCATGATGCCGACCATCAGCGTGCCTTCGGCATCAAAGACCGCGTGGCCAGAGTTGATGATGCTGGACTCCGCCGCGTGGCTTACCTCCACCACATGCGCGACGCGCGTGTCCATCACGTTCGCCTTGTTGCCCAACACGACGATCAGGTCTTCGTCCGTGGTGCCCCATTCCACCTGCGGCACGGCGAAGAGGCCGTCGTCGCGGATCGCGGGGATGCCGGGGATGCTTCCGCCGGGACTCGCACACAGGTTCCATGTTGGCTGCGTCAAGCCGGTTGTCCCAGGGCCGCCCACCATCAATTCGGTAGGAACGTCCATGACCCCCACCTGGACCGGCCCGCCGCCGCGATTGTTGACCACCAAGAGCGTGCCGTTGGCGTAGGCGGCCCATGGCCGGTCTTTGACGCTGCCCGCTGCGCACGGCCGCGTGGCTGCTTGCACCTCGTCGTAGGCGTCCGGGTTGTGGTAGGCGTGGCGCGCGCCATCCTCTGCCCAGGCATTGATCGGGTACGTTGCGAGCGTGATGTCAACGCCGTACAACCAGCCGTCGTCGCCGGCGACAAGGAAAATCTCGTCGCTGGGCGGGGGTGTGGCTCCAGGCAGCGGGTCGGGCATGGTCAGGTCCTGGAACCAGGGCAGTTGTTCCCATGTGGCACCGTCGTCGTGGCTCATGTAAACCGGTGCGCCCGTTGTGTCAACGAGGAACGTGTGGCCCGTGACGTAGATGACGCCGCTGTCGGACACCTCCATCGTCGGCTCGTACAGGCCGTCGCCGAAGCTCACGGCGGGGTCAATGATGGTGGTGACAAAGTCCAGGGCTTCTCCCACGTCCAGGCGTACCACCGCGCCGAGATCGGCGGGAGAATTCGTGGCTGCTTGGGGTTCTGTGGAGTTGTCCAGGCATCCGGCGGTCAGGGACATCAAAAGAAACGCGGCCGTTGCCGCCGCCATCGTCCTCATGAGCGCCGATTCCGGTTGCCGTACAAGGACGTTTTCGCTGTTACTGTAGCGGAGTATCCTTGAGCCACTGCAAATCGGACACGTACAGTTGCCGGATGTCCTTGAGGCCGAGGCGCATCATGGCCAGTCGCTCCAGGCCGAAGCCCCATGCGAGGACCGGGTGCGGAACGTCCAGCGGCTCGGTAACTTCGGGCCTGAAGACGCCGCAGCCGCCCAGTTCCATCCATTTGCCGCGGTACATCACGTCGATCTCCATGCTGGGTTCCGTGTACGGGAAGTAGGCGGGGCGGAAGCGTACCTCGGGGAAGCCCATGCGCGTGAAGAACTCCCGGCACAGGCCAACGAGCGTGTTGAAGCTGGCGCCGGGTTCCGTGACGATGCCTTCGATCTGGTAGAACTCGGGCAGGTGCGTGGCGTCCATGGTTTCCTTGCGAAACACCTTGCCCAGCCCGAACACCTTGTGCGCTGCCTGGGCACCCTGGGCCGTGTGGGTCGCCTGGGTCTCCGGGTTGGCCGCCGCGCCGAAGTGCTCGGCCAGGTACCGGATGGTCGTGTTGGTGGTGTGGGTGCGCAGGAGCGCCCGCCGGCTGACATCCTCGTCGAAGGAACCGCCCCAGCCGGTACTGCCCGTGCCGCCGCCGTCGAGGTGAACGGCCTTGCCGCGGGCCAGCGCCTCCTCGTCAACCGGCAGGCTGGCCGGCTGCTCCAGGTAAAACGTGTCCTGCATGTCCCTGGCCGGGTGATCCTGGGGAATGAACAGCGCGTCCATGTTCCAGAACGCCGACTCCACGTAGTCGCCTGCGATTTCGCTGAAGCCCATGCTCCAGAAAATCTCCCGGATGGACGTCATCATTTGGGTCAGGGGGTGGGTCTTGCCGGGGTAGCGTGGCGCCACCGGGACATCGAAGTCGAAGGGTCGCAACTCGACGAGGGCCTTCTCCTCCGGAGTCATCTCGGCCCAGCGCGCCACCAGCTCGGGCGTGATCTGGTTCACCTCCTCGGCTCCCGCCAGGTCGGCTCCGGCGAGTCCCGCCGCGTGCTCGCGACCCTGGGGAGTCAGCCGGATGGAGCGGGTGGTGTCCTCGCGGCGCACCAGGATTCCCTTGCGTTCGCCCAGCAGCTTCAGGCCCGGCTCGTCGGTGCACGGCGCCGGCAGGTCGCTCAGGCTGTCGAGGACCACTTCGTCGTCGCCCTTCTCCGGCTCGCCGGCAACCGCGTCGCCGGCCAGCACTAGGGCGGTTCCCCCGTCGCCCTTCTCCATGGCGGCCCAGCCCTTGCGCTTCAACCAGCCGATGGCCACGGGCACTTCCGGCTTGTCCAGTCCGGCAGCCGATGCCAACTCGCCCATGGGGAGGCGGCCGCCGGCGGCGCGGATGGCTGCCAGCGCCCGGCGCTCGGGCAGGCCGTTTTCGCGGTACGCCAATCCCTCGTCGCTCAGCGCAAACAGTTCTTTCGTCTGCTCGACGAGCGCCACGAGTTCGTGCCGCTCGGGGCCGCTTGCCGCACGCAGGGCCTCCACGGGGGCGGCGAAGCCGGCGTCGGCGACGACCTGGTCGAGGCTGGCGGGCGAGCCGTCGGCGGGCAGGGCCGCGAGCAACCGCTTCTCGGCGAGCGACAGGTTCACCATGTTCGGCGCCGCGAGACGGGGGCGCCACAAAAGGGCGCCGGGGATCAAAGGCTGCGGCTAGAGGAGGCTGCGGAGCTTGATCTGGAGTTCGGGCAGCGGCAGATCGGTGACCAGCAGCGGGATCTGCTCGAATTCGGCCAGGCGGTAGGCCAGCTTGTCCACCTCGGCGGGTTGGTGGTACACCACGAGGCTGGGCTTCATCGGGTGGACCCGGATGGCCACCATGGGGCTGCGGCCGTACTTGATACCGCTGAAGACCAGCGCGCGTTCGCTGCTCCAGCCGTACACGCGCACGTAGTCGGTCGCGTTGAGGCTGGCGATCGCCTTGACGGCGTCGATGAGCGTGTAACCCTGGACGCGCTTCTCGTCGATCTTGCCCAGCACCAGCGCCCGCGCCTCGATGGCCTCAAGAAAATCGATGGCGGGGATGCTGCGATCGTACTCGGCGATGTCCAGGATGCCCTCGGCGGGGTTGACGAGGCTCTGGTAGCGGGCGATGACGTGGCCGCCGCGGCTCTCGTCGACGGCCACGAGGCCTTCGACC
>JBFJYU010000008.1:0-24135 GCA_041622435.1 Thermoplasmatota archaeon
GGCCTGTGAGGGCCGCACGACGCCATGGGCGTGGCGACGAAGGGCGCCTTGAAAAGGCGACCGGAGGCCCGGGACCATGGCTGGACTGCGGCCTGTGAGGGCCGCACGACGCCATGGGCTCGGCGGCGAAGGGCGCCTCGAAAAGGCGACCGGCGGAGCAAGTCCAGGGCTAGACGGCGGTCCGTGAGGGCGGCACGACGCCATGGGCGCGGCGGCGAAGGCGCGGCGCTTGCCTCGCCGGCGCGCCAGCGGACCTCGCCTGTTCGGGGGCGCCGTGACAGCCGGGCTGCGCCGATGGGCGCGGCCCTCCACGCGGCCTGGGGGGCGAGAGCCGATCCCTGTCGCCAAGGTGTGACGACGGCGTCTGGCTCGGTGAGGCCAGACATGTTCGGTCCAACGGGCCGATAAGTAGGGGCGGCAAGCACATCGTCACCCGGGATTCGGCTACGGCCGATGAAGGAAGTGAATCATGGAGAATGTCTACACGCGTCAAGAGCACGAGGCCCCGGTTCACCACTACACAATGGTAGCGGGGCTGATTATCGCGGCCATGGTGGTCGTCGCCGTGGCGGCCTATTTCGGCGTGGCCGGGATGGGCTGGTTCACGGTCGGCAGCGCCCTGTTCGGCTTGGCCGTCGTCGTCCTTCTGCTGGCCATCGGGTTGAGCTACGTCCTTTTCACCCTGCACGCAGCACTTGAGCGCAACAAGACGGAGGAGCGGCCGTACGGCATGATTGGCATCATCGTCTTGGCGGGAATCGCCGTCGTTGCGGCCCTCGCGTACGTCGGCGCCGTGAGTTTCACGACGCTGAGCCCCAGCGGGGCGCTGTTCGGCCTGGCGGCCATCGAATTGGTGCTCGCACTCGGTTTGTGCTACCTGCTCCTGACGCTCAAGGCGAGCCTAGCCGCCCGCGATCACGACACCCGGGCCTACTCCTGGGTGGGCGCGGTGCTGCTGGCCGGCGTCGCCGTGTTCGGCGTGCTTGCCTACACCGGCGTGATCGACTGGGGAATCTTCACGGTCGGTAGCGCGTTCTTTGGCAGCGGCGCCGCAGCTCTGGTGCTCGCCGCCGGGCTGAGTTACGTTTTCTTCACGATGAAGGATTCCATGGGCGAATTGCGCTACCAGCGCGCCCACCCCGCAGGCATCGGCGCCGCGGGAGCCGGGGCCGGCGCGGGTCCCGCCGCGCTGACGGGTCAGCCTGGGACGGCGTTCTCCACCGTTGCCGGGCCTTCCTTTGCGCCCCTGGCGAGTGCGCCCACCGCATCCTCGGCCACGGCCACCACCACGCTCACGAGCAAGCCAGTGGCGCGCGCCTGGATGCCGTTGGCCGAGCGCAAGGGCTCGCACGCGGCGCGCACCCGGCACACCAACGTGGTGGAGATTGAGGGCATCGGCGATGTCTACGGGCAGCGGCTGAAGGCGCTCGGCATCACCACCACGGGTCAACTCAAGCAGGCCAACCCTGAGACGACGGGCAAGGCGATCCATGTCCATGCACGCGAGGTGCGCGACTGGCAATCCATGGCGGATCTGATGGAAATCAACGGCGTCGGGAAGCAATTCAGCGAATTGCTGGTGCGCTCCGGCATCCGCTCCGTCGATCAGTTGGCGGGCACGGACCCGGCGAAGGTGCTGGCCGCAACGGAGGCCACCGAAAAGCGCAACCTTGAGGGCACGCTGCGCCAGGCGCGAATCCAGGGAACGGCCCTCACGGAGAACAGGGTCCGACGCTGGGTTGAGGAAGCCAACCGCATCGTATGAGCTGGCCCCCGCATCGGGGCGCGGCCGGACTCGGGCGGGCCCGGCACGCCTTGACCCCCTCTTCCGGCCGCCTGCCGGCGGCGGACCACTTCAAGGCTGGCCGGCGGCCACTTCCTCACCCGCGACCGGGAAGGCAGGCCCCCACGTCGCAGCAGACAGCGAGTCGATGTAGTGGGTAATGATCAGCGACTCCCCGCGGCGCAGCAACTCGGCCACGGCGGCGACGCTGACGTTCATCCTGCCGGCCAGGTCCCGCAAGCTCAGCCGGTGGGGCGTCTCGTAATACCCCAAGGCCACCGCGAGAGACAACACTTCGAGTTGCCGGGGAGTCAACCGGACCTGCTTGTTGGCATCCACGGTTCGCTGCCGAATCTCGGCCGGATCACCCGGCAGACCGGCAATGAAGCGCTGCACGTGCTCCGGGGAGTCGTGGATGAAGACGGACGCCGCCCCCTCCGGCGTCAATTCCAGGTAATGAACGGCAACTTCCGACAGCATCCATTCCCACGAGGCCGGCAGCCGATCGAAGTGCGCGCGCACCACCTTGGGAGCCACGCCGGGCGCAATGTCCACGGCGACCGGGCCAAACGGTTGCAACCAGCGAGCGACCACGTCCGGCTTCCCCGGCGCCGTCAAGCCCAGTACGCTCCACGTGTCGCCCCGCGGAAGGAACTTCAACTGCACCCGGCAAGGCGGTGGCGTCACGAAACCGGCCCAGCGGCACGGCATGTCCACGCGGCGGGCCGCGAAGCCATTGGTCGGGGCCTCGAACCTCGATGGTTGTCGTGCTCGGCTGGACGCACTCATGGGTCGGCGAGCTTCTTCTGCTCACGCGCACCTTGGGCATGGCGAAACCGGCCCAGGCCCCCCACAGGGCCAATGGCCCGCCGTGCCGGGCCCCGCCCGGCCCTCAGCGCACGCGCCGACCCGACAGCCACGCCGCGGGGCCGACGACGAGCACCGCCACCAGGGCCACCCACCAGCCAAGCCCCGGCAACGCGCTCTCAGTGAAACTCTGCGCCGTGTCGTTCACCAACGCGTAGGTTCGGCCGCCCCAGAAGTACGGCACCTCCGACGGCCACGCCAGCGTCGAGGCGAGCGCCGCGACCCCAAAACCGAACGCCGCCCACAAATCGCGGCGCCACGCCGCCGGCTCGTGGAACCAGCTCTTGGCAGCCACGCGGATGAACAAAATCAGCGTCGCAAGGGCCACCAAGGCGCCGGTGACCCACGGGCCCTCGGCGTGGGCGACGCCGTGAGGGGCGCCGAACAGACGGACCGCGACCTGGTCATACCGGAACCCGGACGCGTCGGTCCACCGCACCACCCACCAGGGGAGCCAAATGCTCGTGATGAACAGGAACAAGGCAACCGGCGCAAGGGCCGAGTCCGTGCCCGGCTCTTGCGTCCCACCCCCGCCAGCGGTCGTGGCCGGGTCTCGCGCCGCATCCTCATCCATCGGGCGACGCATCCCGCCGCGACCCATGAGCGTGTGGGTTCGGCGCTCGCCCCAGCCACCCCGACGCCGGAGACGAGTCGGGCAAACCTGATAGCCCCCCACGGCTGGTCGCGGCACCCATGGGCCCGATCCAGCACGAACGCGACCCGCTCCACGCCGAACACCTCGAGGAGGCGCGGCGCGTGCTGGCACTGCCCATCGCCGCCAGCGGCCTACGCTGGCACCCCTTCGGAGTCTACGTCATCCCGCTGGCCCGCCGCCACATCGACGGCCACGACCGCGTCCGCCGCCTCCACCTCTGGCACCCCAAGGCCAAACCAGTCGGCCCTGCCAGCCCCTACGGCGTCCACACCCACACCGGGACCGCCTACAGCCACGTGCTCGTCGGCGCCCTGCACCACCATCTCTACGAATTCCGGCCCGACGCAGAAGGAACCTGGCTGCGCACGCCGCTGGGCGGCCAACCGGGCCGCGAAACACTCGTGGCACATGCCCAAGCCACCACCACGCAGGCCATGCTGCACACACTCCCGGCCCACCAGCCCCACAGCGTCAGCAAATCCCCGGGACTCGCCATCAGCCTGTTCGAACAGGACGAGGAGCCCGCCGGCCAACCGTTCACGACATGGCAACAGCAGGACATCGCCGCCGAGCAACTCGTCCGCCGGGCGCCAATCCCACTGGACCAGGTCCTAACCCAAATGCGCGCAGCCATCGAACAGGCACTCTACGCCAACCGCTGAGCCCAACGCGCCACCGTCTCCCAGAGCCGCCGCTGACCGCACAAAAAAACAAAAAAGGTTGAGGGAAAGGAAAAAGGGACCGGGGCAGCCAGCCTAGCGGACCTTGTAGTACGTCGCGTTGAGCTTCGACTCGTACTTGGGTCGGTGGCGCTTGATCGCCCAGAACACCAGGAACGTGGGCAGCAACGTTTGCCACAGGGAAACGATGCCGAGCAAATTGATCAACTCACTCGGCGACGGCGTAAACCCTGAAGCCAGCAGCCAACGCAAGTAGCCATCCAGCGGCTGCACCTCGTACGCGAAAATAATGTCCGCGATGCCCACGATCGACATCCAATAGATGAGAGCCAAACCTAACACCCCCATCGCCACGTTCATCGGACTCTCGATGGGTCGTCTTGCCTTCCCCTTCCCGATGAAGGGAACCAGCATGATCGCGACGAAGGCAACGTTGACCAGGATCGTGCCCAGGAACTTCGTGTCAACAAGCGGATCGGGGCCAAACGGCAACGGGTTGCCAATGGGCCACTTGGCCAGGAAGATCGGGCCCAGGCTCCACAGCAGGTACCAGTCCGGCTTGACAAACGTCGGCGGCTTGGTCATGTCGTACGCCGGGTGCAGCGGGGGCGGCACCACGCTGATGAGCATGAAGATCGAGCCCATCATGAACGAAATGATGGCCCCGTCGCGGATCAGCTCGTGCGAAATGGGAATGCCCTCGACGGCCTTCTGCTTCTTCGGCGGGCCGCGCTTGGCCTCCAGTTTGTCCTTGGCATCAATGTAGAGGTTCGTGAGTTCGCTAAGCTTCATTCATGCACCTCCATCAGTGGGGCTCCGCCATGCCTTGCAGCCACACAATAAACATGTGGAGAACCATCAATCCGAACAACACGAACGGCAAGACCCACACATGAATCACGTACATGCGGGGAATCATTCCCGCATTGATGTCCGTGCCCGAGAACATCATCTTCGCCAAGGTCTCGCCCAGGCCTGGAATTGAACCAAACATGTTCTGGCCGATGGTCGCCGCAGCGATGGCCAGTTGGTCCGCCGGCAGCAGGTAGCCGCTGTAAGCGAAGAAGAACGTAATGCCAATCAGGGCAACGCCCAGAACCCAGTTGAGTTCACGGGGCTTCTTGTAGGCGCCAACAAAGTAAACCCGCATCATGTGCAGGAAGACGCAGGCCACCATCAGGTGGGCACCCCAGTGATGAACACCTCGCAAAACGTAGCCAAGCGTCACATCCTCCATGATAAATTGCACCGAATCACGCGCCTCGAACGCCTCCTGCGGCACATAGTTGGGAACGTAGTAGAGAGCCAGCAGCACGCCGCTGATGGTCAAAATGATGAACGAAACGAACGCCAAGCCACCCAGGCAGTACAAGGGGTACCAATACCAGATGGTGCGCAACTTGTAGCGCTCCGAGTGGCTGCGAGGCAATTGGCGATTGATGCTCAACGAAGCCTGGCGCGCCGCCTCAATGTGATTGCGAATCCGGATCGAGTCGTCCAGGTAGGCGAGCGTCATCAGGTAGAAGCGCGCGAAGAATCCGAGCTTCTTGTCCTTGGCCAACTCCTCATAGGCACGCTTGCCCTGCTTGTGTGCGCGTTCGGTCATTCCAGAGCCTCCGCCTGACTGCCAAGGACATAGCCGGTGCCATCGCCCTCCAGGTCGGCTTCACGGTAGCCGTTCTGGAAGAGCTTCTTGAAGCCCACAATCGCGTTGGGAACGCTCGTGCCATCCTCAAGGCTGGCCGCCTCGACCTTGGCCTGGATGACGTTCAACGGGGAGGGCGGCGGCGTACCGGGCACGTTCTTCGCCAAGTCGTAAATGTCGTACTGGCCCTGGTGGCAGGGGCACAGAATGCGGCCGTCGTTGACGCCGTCTTCGTTGTAATCGGGAACATCCGCCGAGCCGCCGAGGCCCGCGTTCCAACCGACCGTGCAGCCAAGGTGCTTGCACTTGCCGTCGTACACCAGAATCGCGTTGTCCGGCTCCGTCGGGTGCTGAACCGCGTGCTGGGCCGTGTTGTAGCCGCGCTTGGCGGCCGATCCCTCCAGGACCGACTTGCGAACCTTGTAGACCACGGCCGGCAGGAACGACCACTCCGCCGTGACAACCACGGGCGGGTCGCCCGCCAAGTCGTCAATGGTGATCGGGATCTTGGCGTTCGTCGTCGGATCACGCCGGATGACGGGACCTGCACCGCCGCCAGCCAGCGCATCGGGCGCGACGGCGGGAAGCAGTTGAGCCAGCGTCCCGGGAATGAGAGCCCCGGCGACCGCCAACTGGACGTTGCGACGAATGAACGATCGTCGGCTCAGCAGCGATTCCGGCTTTTCAGGAACGTCAGTCATGAAGTTGTACCCCCTCGTCCTCCCACTTGCGGAACCGGCGCTTGGCGATGGTGACGTGGTCCATGAAGTAGCGCTGGTAAAGCAGGGTGATCGTACCAAGGCAGAAGAACACGCAGGCCAGCCACAGCGCAATGATCGACTGCTCGTTGCTGATGACCGTGCCAAGAGGCGCGGCGTCGATGGCCGGGTCGTGGTCACCGGCGTTGTTGGCGCCGCTTGCCAAGGCGATGAAGATCAGCGTCATGAACACCAGCTCAATGGCCGTCAGGGCCACGATGGCCAAGCCGATGATCGCCGGGCGCCGGCCCGGAGTCGCCCGGATGATGCTCCCGGGGACTTTGTTGGTTTGAATTTCAAGACCCATGGCACATCACTTCTGGTCCTTCTGGTCCGTGTTGTGCGGGTTGCTGTACTTCATGTAAACGAAGGCGAAGGCCATGATGAACAACATGCCAGCCAGACCGATCAGACCGATCCAGTACTGTTGCAGACTGACACCGAAGTGAATCTCGTGTTCTTCGGCCGCAGCGCCGGGAAGCGCGCCCGTGTCGTCCTTCAGGAAGAAGCCGACATTGTAGACGTGGTCGCCCGGGTCGGGGGCGCCACTGCCGTCGACATCATTGACCCACAGGTCGAAAATGACGACGCCCTCGGCCGGCGCGGTCCACATGACCGTCCACTCGGCCGCACCGGCGTTGACGTGGGCGGCCTCGGCGCCGTCGCCGCTGGTTTGGGAGCTTCCATCGACGGCTTCCAGGGTGCCCGCGGAGGCGCGCAGGTTGAAGCCGGCGCGGTTGCCGGCCTCGGGAGCGTTCTGCTCCGCCAGCGTGATCGTGATCGTGTAGGTGGCGTCGTGCTCATACGGGCCGCTCAGGGCAGCGCCGTTCTCGTCCGTAAAGACGACGTTGACAAGGGAGCGCGGCTCGGAGGGCCCGTAGCTGTGGTCGCCGTGGCATGAGGTACAGCCCTCTTCCGCAAAAGCGCCCGGGTCCGGGGCCGTTTCTTTGGTGATTCCGCCCGAGAAACCGACACCGAGCGGCGTCAGGGCGAGGGCCAGGGTCAACGCGACGAGAGCCACCGGAAGCCAGCTGGCAAGCCGGCTTCGCTGGGTGGGAGTGGGACTCACGGTGGCGGCCAAGAAGGCCGCTCATAAAAGCGCAACGTTGGCCCCCTCCACCTGCCCCCCATCATCAGGAGACGGATGGGTGCGGCGGATGTGCCCAAACCGATCGGCGAGGGCCAGACGAGCCATGGACAGCGCTTAAGAGGAGTCCATGAGTGGCGCGGCCGACATGGCTGAGAGCAAGCGGGAGAGCCTCCCCTCTCACAAGACGCAGGAAGAGATGGACGAGGATGCGCAGAAGCGCCGCGACACCATCACGATCGTGATGTTTGTGGTCGGTGCCATCGTCATCGTCGCAGGCATGTTCCTGCTGAGCAAGTTCCTGTCCGGCCAGTAAGGCTGCCGACGGGCACTTGAGCAGGGCGGGCCGGGTGCGGCCGCCCCCAGCGTAAGCGCGGCCGGCTTCCGTGGCCGCGCGTCGCAGATGCAACGCTAGCTGTCGCTCCAAAGAGACCTTTGTGAAAAGCGGGAGAGGGAAGGAAAAGGTGGGTTGATTGCTCAGTGGCCGCCGAAGGCGAGCCGCCACGTGTGGCCGAGCTCCTTGAAGCCGGCGCCGTCACCCCAGAACACGAAGCCGCTGTCACCGCCGAGGAAGCCGCCGATGATGAACACCGCGAAAATCAGGGCGGGGGTCACCGTGCGCATCATCCAGACGGCGAGGTAGCCGACGCGGCTCTTGAGGCCGCGATCGAGTTCCTTGCCGACGCCCTTGACGTACCATCCGGCGAAGAACGTCGTGATGGCGACACCGATCACGATGAACAGGTTCACGGCGATTTCGTCGTACAGTTCCAGCGCATGGCTGTTCAGGCTGGCCCAGATGCCGAAGGTGTACGTGGTCATGCCGACCAGCAGGGCGGCCTTGGGCCGGGCAAGGCCCATGTTGTCAATTAGGACGCTGACGGGGACCTCGATCAGGCTGATGGCGCTGCTGAGGGCGGCAAAGAACAAGCCGAGGAAGAAGAGTCCGCCCATGAGGCGCCCCACGACGTCTCCCATCTGCAGGAATGCCTGCGGTAGGGCGATGAAGGCCGTGCCGAAGCTGCTTGCATCCTCACCCGTCACGTTGGGGTCGTGCAGCAGGCCGGCAAAGGCGAGCACAGGGAACACCATCATGCCCGCCAGCACCGCGACGCCGGTATCGGCGAACGCGATCGTGCTGCCGTCCTTGGAGACGCTCTGTTTCTTGTCCATGTAGGACGCATAGGTGAGCATCGCGCCCTGACCTAGGCTGAGACTGAAGAACACCTGCCCGACGGCCTGACTGATTTTGGCCGCGGTCAATTCGGAGAAGTCGGGTTGGAAAATGGCGCGGTAGCCGGCGCCGGCACCCGGCTGGAACGCCGTGAAGATCACGATGATGCCGATGATGGCGAAAAGGGCCGGCATCATGATGACGCTGACCTTCTCGATGCCGCCGCTGACGCCGCGCGCCACCACAAACACGGTTGCGGCAGTCACAACGCCATGCCAGAGGACGGTCCACGGGCCGACGGAAACCACCGAGAACAGGGTACCGGGGTTGTTCCACCAGCCGTCGCGGAACGTCTCAAAGAAGAAACGCAGCGCCCAGCCGGCGAGCACCGTGTAAAAGAACATGACGAACACCGCCGCCATCATGCCGAAGACACCGACGACGGCCCACTTGTTGCCGTTCTTGCCGCCGAGCTGGCGGAAGGCGTTGACCGGGGAACTGTTGGACAGCTTGCCGAGCGTCATTTCGCCGAGGATGGCGGGCAGACCAACCAGCAGCAGCAAGCCGAGGTAGACGAACAGGAACGCAGCGCCACCGTTGGCGTTGAGTTCACCAGGGAACCGAACGAGGTTGCCTAGGCCGACCGCCGAACCGACGGCGGCCATGATGAAGCCGAAGCGGGAATTCCATTGCCCGCGAGCACCAGCCATCTTAGCACCTCACTGCGCCGCCTGGGCGTCGGGTAGTTGCTGGACGGCCGTGAAGCTCGTGACATTGGCGGTGGCCTTGGTGGTGAACGCCAACTGGCCCGGCAGGAGGTTGTTGGGTCCCTCAAGGGACACGGTCACGCTCAGGGGGCCAGTCAGATTCACCGCGCGGGCGGCGGCATCGTCGGCAGTACCATGGATGTCCTCGGGCACATCGGCCCAACTGATGTCGACCGACACACTGCCGTTGCCGGCGCCGTTGGGGCCGGGCGAAACGGACAGGACCAGGGGCGACGAGGTCACTTCCGTGCCGTTGCGGCCATGGACCACGGCGGTGGCGGTGTAGTCGCCGCCGGGCAGGACGTTGCCACTCCAGGCAACTTCAATGGTGACCGTCGCGGAGGTCGCGTTGGCGGGCAAGGCGTCCCATTCAAAGGTCACGGCCGCGCCGTTGACCGCCAGGTCTGCGGGATCCGTGGGGGCCAGGTCGGTGGTCGTGGTGGCGAAGCTGTAATCGTGCTCGCCATCATCGTATGTCAGTACGCCCAGAAGCGTCGCCACGAGAGCGGCGGCGCCGACGAGGACGATGGCTACGTCTACCTTTTGCATAAGGAACCTCAGCCGGGCACTTCGCCCGGTTCAAAAGAGGTTTGTCGTTACCGGTAGGGGCGCGGCGAGGGCCGGATGGGCGCCTGACAGCCGCCACCCATGGCCTTCGTGCTCGCCTGACGACGCGCAGTCCAACCACGGGCGGCACTCCCGCCGGTCGGCTTATCAGCCGACCACGAGTCGCGCCACCCATGGCCAAGGAGATTCCCGTCGAGGAGCACCTTGAAAAGCAGTTGGCGGCGGGTCGAAAGGTCATCGCCACCGATGCGCAGAGCCGTGCGCTCTTCGCCCAACTCAAGTCGGAGTGCCCCGACGTCGACGAGGACGACCTGGTGCGCGCGTTTGCGACGCCGGGCTTTGGCACAAAGAACGTGGAGGCCGCCGTCGTCGCGACGGTGCACCAGAAGCAGTACAACGCGCTCAACCCGCGGCCCCCGTACAAGGACATCTTCGCCCACTTGCTGCCCGACCACTTGGCCAACGAGGTCCGCGACGACCCCGAGTACCGCGCCCAGTTCGCCGACCTCCTCTCCGAGATCGAAGAGGAATTCGACGAAGAGGGCGGCATCTCGGACGTGGACATGCGTCGCGAGATCAAGGACGCCCTGGCCTGAGGCGACCGTGCAGGTCGTCCGCGACCCGGACCCCGAGGTGGCCCGGGACTTCCTCGCCGGCGAACTTGCCGGGCTGGCGGCGCGCCGCGGCCACCTTGTCCAAGTGGTGGCCGACTGCCAGATCGAGTACCAGGGGCGCGCCCGCTCCATGCTCCACCGCGGCGAACGGCTCCTGATGCTCAAGCCAGACGGGACATTCCTGGTCCACACGGCCGAGAAGGCGAAGCCCGTCAACTGGCAACCGCCCGGCGCCGACTTCCACGTCGCGTTTGCCGACGACGAACTGGTTCTCACTGCGTATCGCCGCAAGCCGGAGGAACTGGTGCGAGTCACCTTTCACGCCATCAGCCTGCTGCAGTCCATCCCGCTGCGCGACGGCGCCGAACTGGCCCTGGTTGGGAGCGAGGACGACCTCCAGCAACTGCTGTTCTCCCACCCCAGCCTGGTAGAGGAGGGCTTCGTCCCCCGCCGCCGAGAGCGCGACTCCAAGCGGGGGTTCTACGACTTGGACGGCGACGACGCCGCCGGTCGCCGCGTGGTCGTTGAGGTGAAGCGCACAACGGCTGGTGTGAGGGAGGCGCAACAGTTGTGGCGCTACGTCGAACCGGTGCGCGCCGGAGCATCGGCGCCGGACCGGGTGCGAGGCATCCTTGTGGCCCCGCGCGTGGCCGAAAAGGCGCGCCTGCTTCTAGACGACCACAACCTCGAGTGGAAGGAGCTCGACTGGAACGATGTGTTGCCCAAGGTTGAGGCCATGCGGCGCAGCGGCCAAGTCAGCCTCGGCCGGTTCCAGTAAGCGGCTGCCAGCCGCGCGCAGGACGGCACCTAACTGGGCGGAACCGCCTCACCGTTGACGTGGTACATCCAGCCCGCGGGCGGCTGGAACTGGTACGTGGTCGTCGTGAAGATCTGGAACTCTTGGTTCACCGTCAGCTCGAACTGGCCCTCATCGATGAAGCCGGCGCTGAACACCTGAACCATGATGTCGTTGACCGTGCCAAACGAATGCGGCGTCAGTTCGTCGCCCGCAAACGTCAGCACCTGGGGCGACGGACCTTCGATCCAGCCCAGTTGCTCGCCGCGGTCGCCATCCTGCGATGCGTGGAGCGCGATGTACAGGTTCGGGAACAGGCTCTGCGTCGACTCCCACACCAGCTCGGCTTGCATGAAGGCGGGATTCGGATCCGACTCCTCAATCGTGTCGAAGCGGTCGTTGGTCACGTTGCCCGTGATTCCGTTGTTGGGCACCGAGCACACGGCGATGACGCTCGTCGAGCACTCGATGAAGCCGGTGAACTCGCTGACCCTCGAATAGGGAACGGCATCGGGGTTGGCAAGCATCAAGATCTTGACGAACGGCGGCTCGTCGACGCCCGCCAGCACCTCGGTGCTCTGCTGGGTATCGAAGTAGCCGACCTTGGTCACTTGAATAAAATAAGTTCCTGGTTCGAGGCCCTCGAACCCAAAGGCCCCCTCGGCATTGGTCTCGGCCACCAATGGCTCGCCGGCCTGCCGGGGCACGGTGACAACAGCCCCCGCGACGGGTCGAACCGACTCATCGACCACGACGCCCCTGATGACGCCGGTGGTTTCGGTGGCCTTCACGCCGACGTCGGGGCCCCCATCGGTCAGCGCCGTGGGGCTATCGTCCGAGCAGCCGGCCATCATTGTGATGATAAAGCAAATTAAAATCGTGGTTCGCATGGCAACTCCAGGACCGCATCGGGCCCGCGGCTAGCGGCCGCCAGGCCCCGATGCGGCATGGGAAAAGGCAACCTAAGTGTAGTGGATGGTGGTCGTGAGGGTGAACGGCTGCAAAACGACCGCACCGACGCCCGTCGTGCATCCACCCAGAATTGGCCGGTCGACGCAGGGCAGCTCAAGCGTGTCGCCCGGGAACACGCGCACCATCAGGCCGTCGCCGGCTCCCAGGCCGGAGCCGGCAGCGTCGTAACCGAGGGCCAGGGGCGATGGACCCTGGTTGTCCGCCAGATTGACGAACGATTCGTCGTTCTTCGTGAGCAGCACGCGCAGCACCTCACCAGCCGGCGTCGTCGCGTCCCAGTTGAGGACACTGTCAACGCTGGCGGGCGTGCCACTCAACGTGATCTCCTGCAGGAACGCTCCCCCGGAGCCCACGACGCCGCAAGCCATGAAGCCTGCGGCGACGAAGTTGAAGCCGCACGTCAGGTACCCTTCCATGCGGTAGGTTTCCGTGTAGGGCTCCGCGACCGCCCCAGGGGCGCCCGCCATCAGCAATACAGTCAGCAAGGTCAGAGTTGTGGTTTTCATTGCTCCCACCTCGGAGTCAGAGTACCTGGCTACCTATGGCACACATGGTCGCATCGTTCAAATGACCAAAGTGCGCCGCCTACGCCGGCGCCGGGACAGGCCCTTCAGTGAAGCGCCACTCCGCCGGCGGCTCGTAGTTAAAGAACGCGTGGGTGAACACCGTGAACTCCTGCTGGAGCGCGAAGCCAGGCCCGTTGGCGAAGCAGATCACGCCCGGAGCACCGTAGCAGTTGCTGATGGCGTCGGGTGCCGACGTTCCGTCGATGTCCCCGGAGAAAATCCGGAGAACCAACTGGTTGGGGTCGCCCAAGCTAACCTCTGCAGCCTGGCTCCCGTTGTGGACCAGCAAGAGCGGCGACGGCCCCGTCGTGTGCGGGTCGGGCAAGCTACCCGAGAAGGAGCCCTCCTCGTCCCCGTAGGAGTGCCACAGCCACAGCCGGTCGCTGATCGTCTGTGTCGAGTCCCACACCATCTCCGACTGAAGCCACTGAGGCGGTGCATCCAAGGCAAAATTCTGGATAAACCGATCATTAGTGAGGTCACCCTGGAGATCGCCGTTGGGCACAGCGCACAGCGCAATCAGCGTCGTCGAGCACTCGATGAAGCCCGAAAACGTCAACTCCTGGTGGTACGGCGCCGTGGCCGCATTGACCTGCAACAAAATCTTCAATGGCACCGGGTCGGCGAGGCCAGCCTGCACATCGACGCTCTGCTGGGCATCAAAATACCCCTGGCGAGCAACCTTGACAAAGTAGGTCCCCGGCGGAACGTTGCTGAACCCGAAGGCGCCGTTCTCCGTGGTTGTGGTTCTCAGCGGCTCGCCGTCAGGAATCGGAACAACAATGGACGCATCCGCCACCGGACGAATCGCCTCGTCAACCACGACGCCACGAATCGCGCCAGTCTTGTCGGTCGCCTCAACCTCGATCTCGCCGAACGCGTCGTCCTCGGGGTCGGAGGACGGGGTCGACGGTCCATCGCTCGTGCATCCGGCGAGTGACCCTGCCGCAAGCAGCAAGAGCACCCAAATGGTGATCGGCTTCACAATTTGGATGGATTGGCAACATGTTCTCAAGGTTTGCCGTCGTTGCCATTCTTGCGTAGGACGCCCGACGAGCCGGCAAAAAACGCCCCCGGCGCCGTGCAACGACACTGTTGGAGTGGCCTTTGGCCTATTTTCGTCGAGAAGCGAACATGGCGCCACAAGACTGGCGAGAAGCCATCCCTACGCACGCTAGCCAACAGACATCCCAAAAAGGGGACGACGCCACGACGCAGGCGTCGACAAGTCAGAAAAAAAGTAATGGGGATTTGAAGGAAGAGGAAAGCCCGGCCGACGACCCCACGTTGTCGACCGGGCCATGCGACGCCGTTCTAGATCGCCGGCAAGTGCGGGATATCGATCTGGGCGCCGACGGCGCCCTTCGGCAGGATCGTCTGGTCCGGGCCAGCCGGGTACGAATCCTGACCGGCCAAGTCGATGATCAAGCCGACGCCGAAGTCGCCCGAGCCGGAACTGCTGCGCGACCCGCCAACGTAGACATCGTTCTCGCCACCATCCAGGATCATGCCAACACCGACGAAGTAGCCGCCGCCGTTCGAGCCGCGCGTGCCACCATCGTAGTAGTCGTTCCCGGTGTTGTCAACGATCACTCCGACACCGCCATCGCCGCCGCCGTTCGTGCCGCGGTTGTCGGCCGTGTAGCGGTCGTTGCCGGCCATGTCAAGAAGCAGACCCATGCCGCGAATGCCGCCACCATTGACACCGTATGCGGTGCCCTGGTAGACATCATTCTCGGAGCGGTCGACGAGGAGACCCACGCCGACGTAGTCGCCGCCACCGTTCACGCCGTTGCGGGTGCCGGTGTAGCTGTCGTCACCCGAACCATCGACTGCGAGGCCGACGCCGAAGTGAGCGCCACCCATGACACCGTGGTGGCCGGCGATGTACGTGTCCACACCGCTGCGGTCAGCAAGAATGCCAACACCGACGTTGCCGCCGCCATTGGCGCCGCAGTTGCGCGGGTTGGCGGGGTCGCCGTAGGCATCGTTGCCAGACAAGTCGACAGCGGCGGCCACGCCGGGCCCAACGCGGCTGTGAGGACCGAGCGCGATGACCGGACCGATGGCGATCGGGACGGGGTTGAACAGGTGCATGCACGTGGTCGACAGGATGTTGCTTCCACCCGCGTTGTTGTGGTAGATGTCATCACCCTGGATGTCGAACGTGAAGATGAAGTTCTCATCGTAGAAACTGTTGGCAAAACCACGCACGTCAAAGGCGATGACCGGCGGAACGGCCGTGGCGCCCGACGTGAATTTCACATCGACCAAGTCAACGGTGTCAACGGTGATCGTCATGTGCTGGAGAGCCTCAAGGAACTGGTTCCGGGTCAGCAGAATGCTGCCGACATCAAAGCTGGCGCGGCGCATGATTTCACCCGGGCTCGGAACCTCACTGGTCGGACCGTTCAGGGTGCCAATGTAGCCGGAATCCAGCAGAGCCAGGTACTGCTGCAGAGCCAGAAGCGAGTCGATGTCGGCCTCAGCGAAGGCACGCTCGGCCGCAGCCTCGAGCGCCATGAAGGCGTCCACCATGCGGGCGAACGCGCGGCTGAACTCGGCAGGCTGCTGATCCAGAGCGTCGATCTCCGCGCGCTGCTCGGCGTCGGCTTCCACGTTGTGGCTCGCCAGTAGAGCATACACCGCCTCAGAGGCGCTTTCGTAGCCAGCCAACGGAGTGACCGACGAATCAGTGAAGCCCAGCGCGCTGGCCTGCCACGAGCTGGCGACTTGCGCATCTTCAAGGGCTTGCAGGAAGGGGTCCGTGTACGTGCCGTCGACCGCCATCAACTGCTTGACAAGATCCAGGTTCGCGTGCTGCTGCGCAATGACCCAGTCGCCACCCGGCGGAAGGATCGCACGCAGCGAATCGGCAGTGTCTGCGAGCAGCTTCTCAGCCGCAGCAAACCCGCGCTCGCTGGCGCTGAGTTGTGAATCGTACAGGATGTCGTGAATCGCATCATTATCGGCGACGGGCGTTCCTGCGTCGGCGACCGCGCTGGCATCGCCGGCGGAAGCCGGCAATGCTGCGGCGGTCATCGCCAAGACTAGGATCAGCCCGGCCACCCGGTTGCCGGTGAGCTGGGAAATACGTGGGGCCATTTTGTTTCTACCTCCTACCACTCGTTACTGCCATTGAACCGAAGCAGACTTTAGAATCTTTATCCCGCGCCAGCCCAAGCCGCCGGCGCGAGCGCCAACAGGGGTTGGAGGGGGTAAGAACCGCCTCGAATTCCAATTCATTGTATGGGGATGAAGAGAAGGAGGAAGCCCGTCTGCGGGCCAGACCTGTGCGACTAGGACGGCAGGTGGGGCACGTCCATCTGAGCCCCAAGGATGCCCTTCGGGGCCTGGCTGCGATCAATGCCGTTGCTGTATTGATCGATACCGCCGCCGTCAAGCAGCAGGCCGAGGCCGAAGAACGCACCGCCATTGGAAGTCGCGTAGGGACTGGCGTAAATGTCGTTCTCACTGCCGTCAACGAGGAGACCGACGCCGTTGTGGGCGCCGCCGTTGGAGGCGACCCAGTTAGCGTAGTACTGATCATTCTCGCTACCATCGAACAACAGGCCGATGCCAACCTTGTAGCCGCCGCCATTCACGCCGAAGCGGTAGGCGTCGTACTGGTCGCTGCCGGACTGGTCAACCAAGAGGCCAAGTCCGCGGGCGCCGCCACCGTTGATGGCGAATCGGGAGCCGCTGTAAACGTCGTTGCCGCTGCCGTCAAACAGGAATCCGACACCGTAGAACTCGCCGCCGCCATTGACAGCCTGGTCGGTGCCGGTGTAGGCGTCGTCCTCGCTGTTGTCGAAGAGCAGCGCGACACCAAAGTGGGCCGCACCGTTGACGCCGTGGTGGCCGGCCGTGTACGTGTCAACGCCACTGCGGTCAACCAGCAGGCCAAGACCAACGTCGGCGCCGCCGTTGGCGCCACAGTTGCGGGGCGCAGCGGGGTCACCGTAGACGTCGTTGCCCTGCAGGTCGACAGCGGCAGCGATACCGGGCCCGATCTGGGAGCGCCCGATCGGGAACACCTGGTTGTAGTTCGTGATCGGAGGAGCAACATCGAAGCAGTCCGTGGAGAGCACGTTGCTGCCGCCGGCGTTGTTGTAGTAGACATCGTCACCCTGGATGTCCAGAGTCAGGACGAAATTCTCGTCGTAGAAGCTGTTGTCGAAACCACGCACGTCGAAGGCGATGACCGGCGGGATTGCCGTTGCGCCGCTCGTGAACTGGACCTCGATGGCCTCGTTGACCTCGAAGGCCGAGGCGACCTCAACGATCGCGTCCAGGAACTGGTTGCGCGTGGGGAAGATCGTGGCGTAGTCCAGGCCGAGGGCCTGCATGGTCACGAGCGGGTGCTCGGTGCCGGCCAGGGTTTCCGTGGCGCTGCCGATCAGACCCTCGTCAAGGAGCCACAGGGTTTCCTGCAGAGCCTCGACGCGGGCGAAGTCGACGTTCGCGTAGGCGATCTCGACGGACTTCTCGACGGCCATCCACGAGTCGACGAAGCGGGCTAGCGCCAACCGGATCTGTTCCGGCTGTTCGTCAAGGGCCTCAACCTCGCGCCACTGGTCGGGCGTCGCAACAGTGTTGTAGCGGTCCAGGAGAGCCTGGATGGCCTCGGAGGGAACCGTGTAGCCGGTCAGGGGCACGGGGTCGGCCGCGCCGGCCGCCATGGTGCTGCCCTGCCAGGAGCTGATGAACTTGACACGCTCCATGTTCTCGGCGAACGTGCCCGGTCCCTCGTCGAGGAATCCGAAGATGTCGCGGCCGAGCGCAAGGTTACTGCGCTGCTGGTCGAGGAGCCACGCGGCGTCGTCGGACAGGCCGGCGAGCACCGCTTCCTCGTTGACATCAAGGAGCAGTTCAGCAGCATCGAAGGCACGGTACACGCCCTGAGTCGGATGGTTCCGATCATAGAGCAAGTCGTGCGCCTCCTGCCACGAAAATGAGTCAGTTGCCACGGCGGGGCTGCTGGGAACCTCAACCGGCGAAGCCGATGAGAGAGCTAGAGCCGTTGGCGCGGCCGCAAGCAGCAACACAAGCGCAAGGGCGGCCGTTGGCGGCGGGTTTGGGGGTTGACGAGCCATATCGAACGATCCTCCTACCACAGAGAGCCTGTCTGTAGACTCCGCACTACAATATGAACGTTGGCGCCACGCCGGAGGACGGAAGCAGGGGGGAGCCTGCGCAGCCGGCCCGATCCCTGCGTTCCAGGGGGCGCTGGGCAGACGTCTGTTGTCCAGAGTGGGATGATCCTGGGCGCTCCGCGCGCGGGGGCGGCGCTCTGAGACCCCATTTGGTTTGTCAAATCAACAAATCGTTGCAAAACTGCGCTGCGGATGGCGTGCCCGGGGCGCCGGCACTCAACGGTCTGGACGGCCAGACGGGCGGATTGCGCGCTGGCGCGCGCATCGCGGGGCCGGGCAGGCGAAGGCATCACAGCGCGAACCGCTCGAGCCAGGCGTGGACCTGTTGCTGGACGGCGTCGTGGTTGAGGTGGTGCATGATCATGTGGCCCGTGTCGGGGATCGTTGCGACGGTGGCGCCGGCGCCGTAGTAGTCGCCCTCCCCGGCGATGGCGCTGGCGTCGATGTACCAGTCTTGTTCGCCGACGAGGACGAGCACGGGCACGGTGACGCGGGCGGCGGCGGCGTCGTACAGGGATGGCGCGGCGCTGGCGGGTTCGAGGTCGCCGTGGACGGCCCACGCGGCGTTCTGCCAGGCCATGAAGCCGGCGAGGACGCCGGCGGGCGGCGCCTGGTATCCGGCGACGACGGCTTCGGCGACCCAGGCGTCGGCGTTGGCCATGTGGAAGTCATCGAGCGGCGCCTCGGGGCAGGGGCCACCGTCGACGTGGACGGGGCCGCGCAGGCACGCCTTGGCGTCGTCGCTCATGGCGTGGTGGGCCCAGGCGAGCGGTGCGATGGCGTCGAAGGAGCCGTACAGCCCTTGGGTGACGGTGGCCATGAACGCGCCCATGGAGACGCCGAGGGCGGCGACGGCGGGGTTGGCGTGGCCATCGGTGGCGAGGGTGCGAACGTAGCCTGCAATCTGGTCCAGGATGAAGGCCTCATCCTCGACGGACGTGACCGCGCCGGCCGGCAGGGCGGATTCGCCGTAGCCTGGCCGGTCGATGGCGACCACGAGGCGGCCCTGGGCGGCGTGCCAGGCGCCGGTGGAGTAGCCGGGCACGGGCAGTTCGCCCCAGTAGTTCTCCTTGACACCGCTGGCGCCGTGCAGGAGCAGCAGTCCCGAGGTGGGCAGTTCCTGGGCGGGGCGCCACATGAGGCCGGCGATGGTCGCGAGGCCGCCGTTGGGCGTGAACACCTCGAAGTCGATGGGCTGGGCCTGGGGCAGCGGCTCCTCTTTGGTTTCCTGATCGGCGAGGCAGCCGGCCAGGGGTACCAGGGCGGCGGTGGCGAGGAGGGCGAGAAGTGCGGGCGACCGGGTCACGCGCCGTCGAGGCGGGCGGGCCTGATCAGGGTTGCTGGCGGCGTGCGCCATCGCTTCGGCGTGCTTCATTCGAGGGGCACCCCGACGCCTTCAAAGGTCCAGAACGTGAGCACGGTCTCGGTGCCGCCGACGCCGGGCAGCGCGCGGATGCGCTCGATGATGAGCCGGCCGACCTCGTCCATGTCGCGCGCGACCACCTCGACGAGGAAGTCGTGCTGGCCCGTGGTGATGTGGACCCGTTCGACGCCGGGAATGGCGGCGATGGCGCGGGCGACGCCCCGCTGGTCGTCGTTGCGCTCGGCGCGCCAGCCGACGAGGAGGAAGGCACGCAGCGGCCGGCCGAGGGCCGCAGGGTCGAGGACAACGGTGGAGCCCGTGATGACGGTCTCCTGGAGGCGCCGGAGGCGCTCGTGGAGCGTGGCGCGGGAGGTTCCGGCCCGGCGGGCGAGTTCTGCCACCGGCAAGCGGGCGTCGCGGCGCAGCAACCCGATGATCTTCCTGTCCAGCTCATCCATGCTTGCGCCTTACACAGTGTCAAGTCTAAGGAGCCTGCGAATCAAATCCGTTGACAGAATGATGGGGTACGCTGGACAACCGCAAAGTGCGACGCCGCGATCTCGTGGCATGGCCCAGTCCGCTGCCCTGCACCCTGTCAACCCGTACGGCGCCGTCAACCCGCCGGTCGTTCGCAGCAGCACGTTCACCTTCCCCACGGCCGCCGAGGGCGCGGCCCGCTTCGCCGGCGAGCCCGGACTCCTGTACAGCCGCCTCGCCAACCCCACCGTGACGGCCCTGGAAGACGAGCTGGCCCGCCTGGAAGGCGCCGGCACGCCCGGACTGGAAGACGTGGGCGCCGTCGCCGCCGCCAGTGGCATGGGCGCCATCCACGTCACGCTCATGAGCCTGCTGCGCCCCGGCGCCCGCCTCGTCGTGGACCCCTGCGTGTACGGCTGCACGTACGCGCTCTTGCACCGACTGGCCGACTGGGGCGTTGACCTCGTGACCGTGGACTCCTCCGACCCGGCCGCCCTGGCCGCGGCCGTCGCGCCCGGCGTGGACGTCGTGTTCCTGGAAACGCCCATGAACCCCAACCTGCGCATCGTGGACATCGAGGCCGCCGCGCGGATGACCCACGCCGCCGGCGGACTGCTGGTGGTTGACAACACGTTTGCCACACCCATCGCCCAGCAGCCCCTCAAGCTCGGCGCCGACATCGTCGTCCACAGTCTCACCAAGGCCATCGGCGGCCACAGCGACCTCATCGCCGGCGCCGCCATCGCGCGCTCCGAACTGCTGGACCCGATTCGCGGCTGGGTCAAGGACGCCGGCCCGGTGCTGGACCCCGACGCCGCCTACCTGGCCCTGCGCGGAGCCCGCACCCTCGAACTGCGCGTCAAGGCGATGACCGCCAACGCCCACCACGTTGCCCAGGAGCTCGCCGCCGACGGGCTCGCCGTTCGCCACCCGCTCCTGCCCGACCACCCGGACCACGCGGTCGCCGCCCGGCAAATGCCCCTGGGCTGCTCCATCCTCACCGTCGACCTAGGCAGCGCCGAGGCCGCCATGGCGTTCCTGGACCGGCTCCAACTCGTCCAGCGCGCCGTCAGCCTGGGCGGCTTCGAGAGCCTCGCCAGCCACCCGGCCAGCACCACCCACGCCTTGATGGGCCCCGACGGACAGGCCGCCGCCGCCATCGGCCCCGGCATCGTTCGCATCCACACGGGACTCGAGCCCGTCGAAGCGCTGCTGGAAGACATCCGGCAAGCCATCGAGCGAAGCGTGGCCGTCGTGGCCTGAGCGACTCACTCCGGCGGCAAACCCGTGCCAATCGACTAGATTCCCTAAGAAGCAAGCCGGATTTGTCCCCGTGCATGGTGTTGCAAAGAAACCTGCTGATGCTTGCCGTCCTGACCGCGGGCGCCCTCGCCGGCGTGTGGATGGCCGGCGCCGCACCCGCGAGCCCGGAAGCCACCCCGACAGCCCAGATTGCGACCGCGCCCGCAGCGGCACCTTCCCCACCCCCTCACCTGAAACCACCCCGGCACACGACTCGGCATCGGCCGACGAAGGCGCTTCCGCGGCGGCCCAAGAAGGCGAAATCACGACCGCGCCGGCCCTGGCACTCGAAGACTTCAACCTGCGCGTGACCGGCGACACGGGATCCGGTATCCACGAGGAATGGACCATTCCCGTCACCGCCGCCTCCTTCGACGCGCTAAACGTGCTGGTGACCATCGAGGATGCCGGCGAAATCATCGACTGGACCATCCAGTGCGTCGAAGCAATCCTGCGCGATGCCCAAGGCAACGAAATCGCTCGGGGAACCGCCCAGGAGCAGGACGGCTACCTGTTCACCGAAGACGAAACCGTCACCGTCCTGGAATTCCGGTTTGCAGACGGCGATCAGGCACGCGAACGAGCCGTCGGCGACTGGACCCTTGAGCTCCACGCCAACGACTCCAACCTAGCCTACAACGTCATCGCCGATGTGTTGTACTAGCCCGCCGCCCGCCCGACTCGATCATTCCGGTCGCCTGACTGACTCGCCCCCCTTCCCCGCGCCGACCAGCCACGCGGCGGTCACGGGCTGTTGCCGGGGCCTTGTCGGTCCGAAGGCCGTCTGCGACGGACTCCATCCCGCACGTTCGCTCCGCTCACTCAACCCCCCGCCGCCCGCTACACGGAAGTGACGCTGCGCGTCACTCCCATTCCACGGTCGCCGGCATCGCACTGGCCGCAAGAAGCCAGCAGTCAGCCCGCAAGCTCTCGGGCTCGTTCGCTTTGCTCACTCCCACTCGACCGTTGCGGGCGGCTTGTCGGTAATATCGTACACCACGCGGTTGACCTTGTCCTTCAACTGCGGATGGTTCGTGATGCCCCGGCTGATGCGCTCCAGGACAAGCCACGGAATCGGGAAGGCCATGGCCGTCATCGCGTCGATGGACTGCACGGCCCGGACACCGATCGTCTCACCGTAGGCCCGGATGTCGCCCTGCACGCCCACGGTGGGCGTATTGGTCAAGACCGCGAAGTACTGCCACGGCGTCTCCATGTCGCCCCGGGCCACGGCGGCGTCGATTTCGCGGCTGACGATGTAGTTGGCCTCGCGGCAAATCTCCACGCGCTCCGGCGTCAACTCACCAATCACGCGCACAGCCAGGCCCGGGCCGGGGAACGGCTGGCGCTCCGCCACCTCGATCCCCTGGAAACGGGCCACCGCGCGAACCTCGTCCTTGTACAAATCGTACAGGGGCTCGCACAGATCCATGTCCATGTCGTCGGGCAAGCCACCCACATTGTGGTGGCTCTTGATTGTATCACGGTTGCCGCCACCCGACTCGATCCAATCCGGCGCGATGGTGCCCTGAACCAGGATCTTCGCACCCGTCTTCTTCGCCTCGCGCTCAAAGATACGAATGAACTTCTCGCCGATGATCTTGCGCTTCCTCTCCGGGTCGGTCACGCCCGCCAGCGCCTCGAAGTACTCCGGACCCGCGTGCACGACGGTCAGATTGAGGCCCATGCGGCGGTACATCGCCTCCACTTCCGCCGACTCGTCCTTGCGCATCAGGCCGGTGTCCACGTACACCGCGTGCAACTGGTCGCCGATGGCGTCCTTCACGATGGCAGCAGCCACACTTGAATCAACACCACCACTCACAGCGATGACGGCCGGCTTGTCGCCAACCTGCTTGCGAACAGCCGCGATCTGCTCCTGAACGAACTCCTCGGCGTCGAACAGCATGGACATGGGCGTGGCCGCCGACAAAGGGGTCATGGATAAGGGTTGGGTGGGCCAAGAGTGGTCGGACGCGGCGCCCTACCCGCTGGGCTGCCCAGGCGATAAGGAAGCGCCCCTGACCCCGCCAGCGACCGCTCCGGGTCCTGAAAACCGTCGCGAACAGAGACTCGCCCATCAAATTGTATTACGCCGAATGGCCGCCATCGAAAGGCCGTGCCTCGCCCGCCAGCGCCAATAGCCGCCCGCGCGCGGCTGTATGCCTACGGCCACACAGGAGGCACGAGTTGTAGGCGCGACCTGATCCTCGACCCCTCTCAAGGGGACCGCCCGACCTGACCGCGATCCATGAAACCAATGCGGCCGGGGCCACTCAAGATAAGGATCCCGCAACGTTACCGACCTGTCGGCCAACCGATGGACTAGTGTCATTAAATGCTTCTGGCACCCTTCACTCTCAGATGACCCTGGCCGGAAAGATCCCCCCCTGCTCGTCGCCGCAGTGATGGCCGGCATCAGCATGCCTCCAGCGGCTTCAGCCCATCATGTCAGCTATGACGTTCAATTGCTCGCTGATGCAGCACACACGTACATCGTCGGCGCATGGCAGGAGATAGGAGGCGACATCTGTGACCATGCCCCTTTCGCGCCAGTGATTTGTTATTGTGTGGCCGGGGGCCGAGGCGTCTATCACCGAGGTGACGAACACAACGGGGACTACGACGCAGATTGGACCGGAGCAAGCATATGGTTCACACTATGGATTCCGTTGCTCGGCGTCGGCAATGCATACGGTGTGAACGGCATCGGGATTGAGGTCAGCGAATGCTGAAGCCCACATTCCTTCCTTTCGCGATCCTGGTCGCCCTCCTGCTGCCTGCTTGCCTGGATTCACCACCAGCCGCACAAGACGGAAGCGAGGCACCGGCCGGTTCTGGAGAGACGCCACCGCCGGACGCGAGGAATTCGCCGCGTCCACCCCAGCCCACGAATCGAAGCGCCC
>JBFJYU010000009.1:0-23635 GCA_041622435.1 Thermoplasmatota archaeon
CCAGCGTCACTGCCGTCACGTAGCGGGCCGGATGCGCCTGGCTGTGCCACCGCCTACCTGACTGGGACGGGAGGCGCCCCCGACGGCCCGAGGGCGCGGCGCCTCCGCGCTACCGGGCGTGGCGATCTGCGGCGTGCGGGGGTCCGCTCGCCCCAGGGACACGGGCCGGCCAGTTCGCGGGAGCCGTCCCTGGGGCACCTGATCCCGCCCACAGCGGCTCCGGCGCGCGGCCCGCCGGCGCAGTGGTTGCGCCCGACTGTGGCCCCGGTTCCTCGTGGACTGGTGTGTGCAGGGCCCCCGACGGCGTGGCGACCCGTGGCGTGCCATGCCGAATGGCGTGCGGGCAGCTCGCGTGTAGCGCGGCGGCCCCAGTGCTCGGAGGCCAGCCCAAAGCAAGGCGGCGCATTCGCGGCGTTGACCCGGCGCTGCTGGGTCGCCCGCCCCGCAGGACGGGAATCGGCCAACTCGCGCCATGCCTGGCTGGATTGCCCCGCTGACCACGACGCCCGGGCCGGGGCACCGATCAGGGGACGCCCCGCCTGGGACCACTGGCTCGACCCACGGGACGTGGCAAGGAGCACGCGAGGCCGTCGAGGTTCCCGTAGGCCTGCTCGCCCTCGCGGCGGCCAGCGCGGGACCTACCCGAGCGCGGGCGTGTTGCGCGATGGTGCATAGCCGAGATGCGAGGAACGTGCGGCCGACGACCCGACCGCAGGCGTGTTGCGTAGCCCCGATTGCATCCCTAGAGCGGGATGCCGCCCAGAACCCGCACGAGGACACCATTTTGCGCCTCGTTCCCCGCCTCGTCGAAGGCCCGCGCGGTGATGAGGACCCGCTGCGGGGACGCGTCGCTGATGTCCCAATCGAACTCGAAGGGCGCGGCTTCGTCCACATGCACCAGGGCGCCGCCAACGCGGAACTCAACGCGTTCAATGCCGCTGTGCGAATCCGTCGCGCCGACCAGGATGTTCTGGACGGCGTCGAGCAGCACTCCTGTTGGCTCGGTTGCCACAGCCACCTCCTGGCCGAGCCAGGGCAGCACCAGCGAGCCGACGTACAGGTTGCCGTGGACGGGGCTCTGGACCCGCACGAAGGGCACCACGTTGTCGAACGCCACTTGCACGGTGCCCGTGTCGCCGACGTTGCCGGCGCGGTCGATGGCCCGGTATTCGATGTTGAAGGTGCCGGCTTCGTCGATCGCGATGGGCGCCCCGTAATCCTGCCAGGCGCCTCCGTCCACGCGGTACCGGATCGCGTCAACGCCACTGAGCGAATCCGCGGCCGAGAGGCGAACCTCCACCTGATCGCCGACCCACCAGTCGTTCTCGCCGGGCGTGCCGACGACCTCGTGGCTCGCTGTCGGGGCCACGTTGTCGATGGTGAAGCTGAAGCGGCGCACCGGCTCCTCGTTGCCCGCCAGATCCACGCTGCGGGTCTCCACCGTGTGGGTGCCCTCCTCGGTGATCATGAACGAACCGGTGTAGGGGAGCCACGGGCCGTCGCCGCGCCGGTATTCGACGCTGGCCACGCCGGCGGGGGTGCCAACGTTGCGGTCGACGGTCTCTAGGACCACCTCCACGTCGGTCTGCCACCAGCCCTGGTCATCGCGAAGCCCTTCCAGCGCCGCCGCCGTCACGGGCGCCAAGGTGTCTGAAATCAGGGTGCCATCACTGAGGATGCGCACGGCCTGGTTGGCCGCCACGTCCAAGATCTCGGTGACCGCGCCGCCGGGCCAGTGGACCGTCACGCGCTCGGCGACGGCCGCATCGCCCAGTCCGAAGTCCAGGCGTTGCGAGTTCTGCGATTCGTAACTGCTGCCCGCCTGCAACTCCATCGTCTGGGCCTGTCCCTGGGCCTCCACGATCACCCGCGCGCCGATGGCGTGCACGTTGGGCGCCGGCTGGCGCAACAGGATGGACAACCAGTTGTTGCCGATGCCTTCGGCGCGCAGGAACTGCGACGCGACGTTGCCCTGGTTGATCAGAACGACATCCGTGTCGCCGTCAAGGTCGTAGTCGGCAAAGGCCGCGCCACGGGTGGCACCCAGGACCGACATGCCGGGCCCGGCGTCGGCGGAGCCGTCCACCCACAGCCGGTCGCCAGGCGTACCGTCGCCGGGCTCGTTGTAGTAGAGCTTGCTGGGCTGGTGGTAATCGTCCAGGAACGGCTCTGTGTGGCCGAACACCGCGAAGATGTCCAGGTCGCCGTCGCGCTCGACATCCAGGAACGTCGTTCCCCAGCCCACCAGTCCATCGATGTTGGCTTGCCCGTCCTCGCCGCTGCGCCGTTCGAAGGTCAGGTCGCCGTTGTTGCGGTAGAAGCCGTGCGGCTGATGCGAATAATGCGTGAAAAAGAGGTCCGGGTAGCCGTCTTGGTCGTAGTCACCGGTCGTGACCCCCATGCTGGCCCCGGCGTCATCCAGGCCGGCCGAAACGCTGGCGTCGTCGAACGTGCCATCGCCCCGGTTCACGTAGAATTCGTTGTGGCTCATGTCGTTGGCGATGTAAAGATCATGATCGCCGTCCAGATCCGCGTCGAACCAAACCACGCCAAGGGTCTTGCTGCCGTTCTTGTCGCGCGTTTCCAGTCCCGTGTCGCGGCCGGCCACGCCCGCCGCCGGAGCCACGTTCGTGAAAACGCCGTCGTCGTTGCGCATCAGGAAACTCAGTTGGCCCGCGTGGTCCAAGGGGCCGCGGAAATTGTCATACATGGTTGTGTCCACGTAGTTGCCAATGAACACGTCCAGGTCGCCGTCCAAGTCGTAGTCCGCCCAGGCCGACGTGATGCTCATGCACGTGTACGCGCCGCAGCGGCCCGGCGGGTTGATGCCGGTCTCCTCCGAGACATCGGTGAAGCGGCCCCCGTCGTTGCGAAGCAGCAACGAATCACCCCAGCCCGTCACGAGAAGGTCGAGGTCGCCGTCATCGTCGTAATCGGCGGCCGTGCAGCCGTAGCCGAAGGCGCGGCTGTCGGTCCCCGTGGCGGCCGAAACCTCGCGCAGGGTCCCGTCGCCCATGTTGCGGAAGAGCTTGTTGTGCGGATCGCGCTCCTCGTTCAACTCTAGGGCGTACAGGTTCTGCTCGTTGTACCGCTGGTTGACGACGTACAGGTCCTCGTAACCGTCGCCGTCGTAATCAAACCAGCAGGCGCCAGCGCCCATGATTTCGGGGAACGCCGGCCACGGGTCAAGCGCGTCGCCGTTGCTTTGCTCGCCGGCCAGGAGAAAATCAAACCCGATCTCGGCGGAAACTTCCTCGTATTGGACGTGCACGGGCGCCTCGGCTCCCGCGATTAAAGTGACTGGGATTCCGACCACGAGCAACGTGGCTACCCAACTGGCAAAGCGATTCATTCCAACCAACCATTTTCAGAAGCTCGGCGGGCCATTTCAGTGTTGCCGACGCGCTGGCCGTGGGGCCCGGCGGGGCCGCATTAGCTGTTTCAGTCAGGACCCTGGGTGGGCAGGCCTCTTGGGCCGGCACGCCTACCTTGTAGCGGGCCGACGAGCCCGAGGTGCAACATGAGCGACGTTGACGTGATGCGGGGCCGCCGGCGGCGGCTGCTGGACGAACTGTACGAGACCACTGCGGGGGACGCCAACGCCCTCGTTCCCATGGCGGACCTAGCCGCTGCTTTGGGGCTGACGCTGGCCGAAGCGGCGGCGGTCGGCCAGTACCTTGAGGCCGAGGGCTGGCTGCGCGTCGCCGCTCCCGACGGGCGCGTGGCCATCACCCACGCGGGGGTGCGCCACGTTGAGGCGCAACTGTCGGGCCGACCGCCGGACGAGCGACCTCCCGCGCCGTCGATGGTCGTCGTCGTTGAACACGCCGACCAGGCGGTGATCGGTCCGGGCGCCACCGGCTCGCAGGGGGTTCCGATCCCGGTGGACCGCCTGGCGGAGTTCGTCGGAGACCTGCGTCGACGGCAGGCGACACTTGAGCTGGGCCTGGAGGAGTGGCGGGACCTGAAGGAGCAGGTGGCGACACTGGAGGCGCAGCTGGCCGCCCGCCGGCCCCGGCCGGGCGTCGTTCGGGAGGCCCTGGCAACGGCCCGCCGCATCCTGGAGGCCGGCGCGGCGGGCGCCACCCAGACCGTCGCCGCAGACCTTGCCCGGCAGGCGGCCGGGTTGCTAGGCTAACCGTTTGACCGGCGGTCCAGGCGGGTTCAGGCGGTTCAGGCGCTCTTGGCCTTGCGCGCCGAGAAGCGGGCGAAGGCGCCCCACGGCTCGATCCTGCACGCCTGGAAGCGGCTGCGCTCGAAGGCGGGCCGAACCTCGCTGTCAAGGCGCCGGTCGGAGTAGCCGTTCACGTAAAAGGCGGCGCGCACGGCGGCGTACATACCGGGCAGATCAGGTACGTCGAGCCCCTCCTTCATCTCCTGCGGCGTGAGGTCACCGCGACCGGCGAAGATCCACACGGACCCGCCCGGCTTGAGGATGCGGTGGATCTCGTCCAGCACCGCCTCCGGCTTCGCCCACAGGTTGAAGCGTTCGCTGCTGACGACGTGGTCAATGGCCTCGTCGTCGTACGGCATCTCGGTCGCGCGGCCCTTCTTGAAGGACAGGCCCTCCTGGTTGCCGTGCAGCCGCTTGGCCAAGGCCAACTGGACGGAGTCGGAGTCCACGCCGGTGACGCGGGCGTCCGGGTTGTAATGGGCGATGGCGTGGGCCAGGTCGCCGGTGCCGCACTCCACGTCAAGGATGCGGTTGGCTCCGATGGGGATCTCCTCGGCGACGCGCAGGTAGAGCCGCTTGCGGGCCGGCGCCACAAGCGTTGCGTACAGGCGCGCCGGGTCGAGCGGTAGGTTAGGCAGCAACGCACTTCCATCCAAGGGCCACTGGAAACCGTTTGGTTCCAATTCTGGCGGCCTCGGGCGGCGTTGCTTGGCCAGAGGCTGGCCCCGGCCCGCCACGGGGCCCCGCCCTTTTCGTTCGAAAAGCAGAAGGCAGGTACATGGCAGCCCACATAGGCTGTAGCAGGAACGGACCCATGACCGAACCCGTACCCCCCGTACCACCGGCGACTCCGACCCCGCAGCGCGAATTGCACTTGGCCATCCAGGGCATGACGTGCGCCAGTTGTGTCGGCCGCGTTGAGAAGGCGCTCCTGGCAACCCCCGGGGTCGAGAAGGCCACAGTCAACCTCGCCACGGACCAGGCCACCGTCTGGCCCGCGCCCGGAGCCGACGCGGACGCCCTTGCGGCGGACCTCCTGCGCGCCGTGGACAAAGCGGGCTACAAGGCGGTTCGCCCCGCGCCAAAAGCGCGCCCGGGGGCGCTCACCTTCGATGTCACCGGGATGACCTGCGCCAGTTGTGTCGCGCGGGTTGAGAAGGCCCTCGCGGGCACCGCAGGCGTCCGCTCCGCCGCCGTCAACTTGGCCCTGGAGCGGGCTACCGTTGAGGTCGAGCCCGGCACCGACGCGGACACGCTCTACGCGGCCGTCGAGAAGGCGGGCTACGGCGTCGTGCGGCCAGACGCCGCCGTGCGCGAAGTGGCCAGCGAAGCTGACCGGCGCTGGGCGCAGTTCCGCTTCGCGCTGATCTTCAGCCTGCCGCTGTTCCTGTACACGATGGTCTGGCTGATGCTCGGGCTGCCCCAGGTCCCGTACGACGCCTGGATCGCCATGGCCCTCGCAACGCCCGTCCAGTTCTGGGCCGGCCGGGGCTTCTACGTCGGGGCCTGGAAGGCGCTGCGGGCCGGCACCGCCAACATGGATACCCTGGTGGCGCTGGGCACCAGCGCCGCGTACGCGCTGTCGGCGGCGGTCGTGTTCACAGGCGGCATGATCCACGAGACCTACTTCGAAACCAGCGCCGTCATCATCACGCTCATCGGCCTCGGCAAGTTCCTTGAAGCCCGCGCCAAGCGGTCCGCTGGCGACGCCATCCGGGCCCTGCTGGAGCTCGGCGCCCGTACGGCTCGCGTCATCCAGAGCGACGGCACCATGCGCGACGTTCCCGTCGAATTGGTGCGCCCCGGCGACACGTTCCTGGTGCGCCCCGGCGAGAAGGTGCCCGTGGACGGCCGCGTGGTCGAGGGGCGCGCGAGCCTGGATGAGTCCATGATGACCGGCGAGTCCCTGCCAGTTAGCAAGGGCGTGGGCGACGATATCATCGGATCCACGATCGCCCACGGCGGTGCCCTGAGCGTGGAGGCGACCCGCGTGGGCGAGGACACGCTCCTTTCCCAAATCGTGCGCTTGGTCGAGGACGCCAACGCCAGCAAGGCCCCGATCCAACGCGTCGCCGACCGCGTCAGCGGCGTCTTCGTCCCCATCGTCATCGCCATCGCGCTGGCCTCGGCGGCATTCTGGTTCCTCCTCGGCACCGGCGTCTGGGGCCTCCCGGAGGCGTTGTCGCGCGGCGTGTTCAGCCTGCTCATCGGCGTCAGCGTCTTGGTGATTGCCTGCCCGTGCGCCCTGGGTCTCGCGACCCCCACGGCCATCATGATGGGCACCGGCCTCGGCGCGCAGCGGGGCATCCTGATCAAGTCGCCCGAGGCGCTGGAGCGCAGCCGCGACATCACGACCGTGGTGGTCGACAAGACGGGAACCGTCACGCGCGGCGAACCCGAACTGGCCACGGTTGAGGTGACGACCGGCACCAACGAGGACTTCCTGCTGGCCCTCGTGGCCGCCGCCGAGGAGCGCAGCGAACACCCGCTGGGCGCAGCCATCGTCGCCGGCGCCCGCGCCCGCGGCATCTCATCCTTCCCGATCCTGCGCGACTTCGAATCCGTGCCCGGCCAGGGCGTCTCCGGCTGGAGCGACGGCGTCGACCTCGTCGTCGGCAACCGCCGCCTGATGGCTTCCCGCGGCATCGACACCGAGCCCTTCGAGGAGCACGTCCGGGCGCTCGAAACCCAGGGCCAGACCGTCATCTACGCGGCACTCGATGGCCAGGTGAGCGGACTGCTGGGTGTTGCAGACCGGGTCAAGCCCTCCAGCCCGGCGGCCATCAGCGAGTTGCACCGCATGGGCAAGCGGGTGGTTCTGCTCACCGGCGACAACGAGCGCACGGCGCGGGCCGTGGGTGCCGAGGTGGGACTCAGCGGGGCCGACGACGTGATTGCTGGCGTGCTGCCCGGCGACAAAGCCGAGCACATCCGCCAACTGCAAGCTGCGGGCGAGGTCGTGGCGATGATTGGCGACGGCATCAACGACGCCCCAGCCCTCGCCCAAGCGGACGTGGGCATTGCCATGGGCACCGGCACCGACGTGGCCAAGGAAGCCGGCGACATCGTGCTCGTCAAGGGCGACCTCGCAGGCGCCGTCGAGGCGATCCAGCTCTCCGAGCACACCGTGCGGAAGATCCACCAGAACCTCTTCTGGGCGCTGGGCTACAACGCGGCCGCCATCCCGCTCGCCATGGGCGCGCTGTACCCACTCACCGGTTGGCTGCTGTCGCCCATGATTGCCGCGGCCGCCATGGCGTTCAGCAGCGTCAGCGTCGTGAGCAACTCGGTCCTGATGAAGCGCTGGACGCCGCCGGTGCGACGGGGTGGCGGACCCGGGGGCGGGCGCGACGCGCACCGAGCGGCGGCGCCGGCAGCGCCTACAGCGCCAACGGCGCCAACGGCGCCCACGGCGCCGATGTCCCCGGCGACCCACGCCACGTGATTCCTGCACCCAACGGCACCCAAGCCACACGTCTTGTAGGAGAACAAGAAGGAACACGTCTCAAGTGTTTTAGGCGTCCAGGGGGGTCCTCGCCGCATGAAATCGCGCCGCGCGACGCTGATGTGGAGCCTCGTGACCGTCCTGCTGGCCACGGTCGCCGGCTGCACCAGTCCTCCCGATGACGATGGTGACGACGGAGACGGGGCGGGCGACGGCGGCGACGGCGGCGACGCGCCGCAGTTCGACCCGGCGCCCCAAGGCAGCGCGCTCACCGCGACGGAACTGGCGGCCTTCATCGCGGTCTTCAAGGACGAACCCCTGACCGGCGGGCAAGAGCCGTGGCCCAGCCACCGCTTGCTCTGGGTGTCCGACGACACGTTCATTCTCATCCACTTCGACGCCGAGAACCCCGTCGACGCGTCGCGAGTCGACTGGGTCGGCATTGGCACAAAGGGAGTTTTCTGCGAACAGGACCGCCCCGCGCCCGAATTCACGCATTTCCACAAGTACGCCGCGCCCACCTACGCGGAGGGCCACGGCGGCACGGGCGGAGAACAGGGCTACTGGCTCCTGCACGTTTGGGTCAACGAGGACACCAACCCCTTCGGAACGGAAGGCCCCCAGGTTGACTACAGCTTCGGCCCCACCCCGCCGCCCATGTGCGAAACGGTCCCCGAGGCGGATTTTGAACCCGCCGGCGCCAACGGCCTGGACCAAATCGAGATGACCGCACTGCTGACGCTGTTCGACGACGAACCGCTGCTCGGCGGCCAGGAACCCTGGCCGAGCCACGCCTTGAAGTGGCTCAACGAAGAGGTCTTCCTGCTCACCCACTGGGACGCCGAGGCCCCGTCGGCAGCCACGCAGATGCTCTGGATGGGCATCGGCGTGCGCGGGGATTTCTGCGCCGCCGACCAGCCGAGCGCCGACTTCACACACCACCACGTCAGCCACGCCGAAACGTACGACGCGGGCCACGGCGGCCAGCCCGGCCAACCCGGCTATTGGCTGCTGCACATCGCCGTGCGCGACTTCGAATCGCCGTTTGGCCAGACGGGCGGACCGGGTATCGACCACGACTTCGGCCCGACGCCGCCCCCGATGTGCTAGGGGGCCCAAATGATTACCCGAGGAGCCTGGCGGCAAGCGCTTCTGGCCGGCCTGGTCCTGCTGCTCGCATCGTCCAGTGCAGCAGGCAAACTGTTCGAGGTCCACCTAGTCGCCACCGGCGACCGGGACTCCCCCTACGCCTTCGAGCCCCGCGAGGTTGAACTGGCCGCCGGGGACGGCATTCGGTGGATCAACGACGAGGCCGTCTTCCATACGGCCACCAGCACGGACTCGTTCGACGCCAAGCGGGCCAACGGCGACTGGTCCCACACCCTCGGCAGCCAAGGCTCGACGGCCACCCAGACCTTCGCTGAGGCCGGCGTTTTCTACTATTTCTGCCAGCCCCACGCCAGCTTCATGGACGGTATCATCAGGGTCACCGCCGGTTCCGGGGGCGACCCCTCCGGCGATGAGTCGTCACCGCTGGGCCTGACCGTGATCGTGGCCGCCGTGGCGCTGGCGGCTCTGCTCCACGGCCAGGCCGGCCGGCGGGGGCCCTGACCAAGGCAGGCATATCGGCGGCAAGCGTCGGATCGACGGCCCCTACAGCGCGGGCTTCTTCGCCCCACGCGCGCGCTCAAGCGCTGCGTCGATGGCGCGTTCCAGGTGGTCGAGGTCGCCCTCGCGGGGGTCAACGGAGACCCAGCCGAACATCTTGAAGATCGCACCGAGGGGCTCGTGGAGCGTGAAGCCGGCTTCCTTGAGTTGCGCCTTGGCTGGCTCCGGCAGAAGCAGTTCGACGCGGCCCGCCGTATCCCCAGCGCGGTAGACACGGACGAACTGGTTGCAGCCGACGATGAGCGCGACGTGCTCTCGGCCGAACTCGGCTTGCAGGTCGTCGCCGGCCTCCTCGCTGGCGCCCTGGGCGTGGCGCACCAAGGCCAGCAGGCGCTGCTTGTGGTCGTCGTCAACCTCGGCCCGCTCCAGCAGTCGCAGTGGCCGGTCGTCGCGAGCCGGTGTGGTGGGCGTGTGGTCCATGGAGGACCGCAGGCGAGGGGTCAGATGGCCGTTTCGCCGCCTCGCGGCCGCCGCGGGCCGGCTCGTAGGGGATTCAGGGCGTCTGCCTCCGTCAGCGACGGCCTCGCCCGCTTGAGCCCCGCCGGGCCAGCTCGGGCCAGGCCACTTGCGCCACTTCAGTCGGTGGGGTCCTGTGTGAGTCCCAGGACGTTGCCGTCGGGGTCCTTGAACCAGGCGGCCCACGGACCGGTCATGCCGCGCGACGCGATGGCGTCCTCGTCCTGTTCCAGCCCGGGGTAGCGCTCGAACGTGATGCCCTTGTCAACCAGGTCCCGAACCACGGCGCGGATGTCCTTGACCGTCCAGCTCGCCAGGGTCGCGTCGGACTCGGCGGGCGTGTCGCGCTCGTACACGAAGACGGGTGTGCCGCCGGCGTCGACGAACATGGCGCCAGGCAATTCTTCGGTGAGGCTTAGGCCGAGGGTTTCGACGTAGAACTCCCTGGCCCGCTTCAGGTCGGTGGTGACGATGTTGGGGCTCAGCGGCACCGATTCAAGCATGGGTGTCCATCCGCCCCGGTTGGTTTGAGGTTGCCTTCGGGGCATGCACGCCGGCGCTGCGTCACCTGCTCGTGAGCCGCGTGCGGTCCCGTCGGGCCGCCGCCGGCCGACCGGCGCTTTCATGTGGACCCCGGGCCAATCGGCCGCATGACCGGTGAATTCCCTACGAAAGACATGGCTCTCTCCCACATCCTGGTGGTCTCGGACCTGGCGCGCACGGTGGCGTTCTACAGGGATGTGCTCGGCGCCAGCTTGTTCAGGGAGTACGGCGGGACCACCGCCGTCTTCGACTTCAACGGTTCCTGGCTGGTGCTCGTCACTGCTGGCGGGCCGACCCGGGACAAGCCCGATGTCACGTTCGCCCCGCCCGCCGATGAGGGCCAGGTCGCTCACTCGATGACCATCCGCGTCCGGGATTGCCGGGCGAGCTACGAGACCCTGCGCGCGCGGGGCGCCGTGTTCTTGACCCCGCCAGTCGACTGGGGTTCCGAGGTTCGGGCGTTTTTCCGCGACCCCGACGGCCATTTGTTCGAAATCAGCGAGGCGAAGGGAGCGGCGCCCGAATCTACATGACCACGTGACGCAGGGACATCAGGAGAAACGCGCCGGAGACCAGGTATCCGGCCATGCTGGTGTGCCGACCCAGGCGGCCGGCGTGGAGCCGGATGGCCGCCTCGTCGTTGTGCGCCAGCGCCCTGTGCAGAGCGCGCTCGGCAGGCAAGTGCAGGGTCGGCCCCATGACAAAAGCGGCCACGCCGAGGGCGGCTCCCGCCGCCAGCATCCCCCCGGACAAGGTGGATGTGTCGACCCCGAGGCGAGCGTAGAGGAGGGCCCCGCTGAGAATCGTCGCGATGGAGGCCGGGCCGAACCATTTGCCGCCGCCTCCACGTCGCGCTGTGGCCTTGAGCACCCCAAGGCCGTCCCGGCCGGCTTCACGGATGGCTGGCGCCACCATCAACTGATGATACCAGCCTGCACCGAACCAGGCGGCCGCCGCGAGCAGATGGATGGCAAGCAGCAGCGCGTCGAGGTTGAACCCCATGCGGTGGCATGTTCCACGCCCGACATAGCACTCGCGTGCGCGGCGTGTACAAATCCGGCCATGTGGACCGCCACGATGTCAGCCAACCCCGAGCACGGCCCACGGCCGCCAACTCTTTGTCGGCGGGCCGAGTCGCCGCTTCCGTGAAACTAGCGACCATCCGCGTCGGCGAGCCGCAGACAACCAGCGAGGCCCGTGACGGCCGCCTGGTTGTCGTGGACGACCGCGCCGGCCGCGCCGCCCTCGTGCCCGGGGACGTGGCGCCGAACCTGTTTGCGGCGATGCAGGACTGGGCCACCGTGGAGCCCCGGCTACACGAGATCGATGCCCGGCTGAAGGGCGGCGACTGGCCCGACCCCCTCGACCTGGGCGAGGTGGACTTCATGGCGCCCCTGCCCCGCACGACCTGCTGGATCGACGGTTCGGCCTACATCAACCACATCGTTCTCGTGCGCAAGGCCCGCAACGCCGATCCGCCGGCGACCTTGGAGACTGTTCCCCTGATGTACCAGGGCGCCAGCGACCCGCTGCTGGGCCCCCGCGACCCCATCCCGGTCAGCAGCGAGGAGTACGGCATCGACTTCGAGGCCGAGGTGGGCGTCATCCTCGACGACGTTCCGATGGCCACGACCGCCGCCGAGGCGGGCCAGCACATCAAGCTGCTCTGCCTGATGAACGACGTAAGCCTGCGCAACCTGATTCCCGCCGAGTTGAAGGCCGGCTTCGGGTTCTTCCACGGCAAGCCCCCGACCAGCTTCGCTCCGTTCGTGGTCACACCCGACGAGATCGGCACCGCCTGGAAGGACGGCCGCATTCACCTCGACATGCTGACCTGGCTCAACGGCGAGCGCTTCGGCGACCCCAACGCGGGCCCGGAGATGCACTTCAACTTCCCGCAACTCATCGAGCATGCGACCAAGACCCGGCCTCTGCCCGCCGGCACCATCCTCGGGTCGGGCACCGTGAGCAACGCGGACGAGTCCCGCGGCAGCAGTTGCCTCGCCGAAAAACGGATGTTGGAGATCATCAAGGACGGCGCCGCCACGACGCCGTTCATGCAGTTCGGGGATCGCATCGAGGTGGACATGGTCCAAGACGGCCACAGCGTCTTCGGACGCATCGACCAAAAGGTCGTGCGCTACTCATGAGGTCGCTGGAGGTCCTGACGGACGGGCTGTTCGATTACGCGGGCATGTTTCCGCCCGCCGCGCTCGACTTCGAGACGATGCTTGAGAAGTCGGCGCGCTTCCCGGACACGCTGCGCCGGCCGGACCTGGTTGGCAACGACCTCGTTCTGACGCCCCCGAACCTGGAGCGCCTCGATCAGGCGGTACTGGACGCCGCCGGCTTCGAGCACGATCGCTTGTGCCGCATCTGCGTGGTTGGTGTTGCCGCCGCCGAGGCCCCCGCCGTGGCGCGCCGGGTCCTGCATTTCAACCGCGACCGCCATGGCGAGCCGACGCCCCAGCACATCACCAACTTGGAGGTCCACTGCGAGGGCGACCCGCGGGATGCCGTGGCGCACGTGCGCGAGGCGGCGGATCTGCTTGGCCACACGGTCCACGTGTACCTGGAACCCAAGTGGAAGGACGCCGAGTGGACCGATGGCCTCGGCTCCATTCTGGCGGCGCTGGGTCAGATCAACCGTGGGGAGGCGACCGTTGGACTGAAGGTTCGCTGCGGCGGGCCCAACGAGGTCAGCCGGAGCACGCTCGCCCGGATCATGCAGTCGGCGGCCACGCGGGGCCTGCCCCTGAAGCTCACGCAGGGCTTGCATCACCCGCTGCCCACGCCGGGGCCGGGCGGCCACGACCACGGCTTCCTGAACGTCGCCGTCGCGTGGCGCCTGGCGGCTCTCGGGGTTGGCCAGGACGACCTGGCGGCGCTTCTGGCGGAGCGCGACCCGGGCGCCTTCGATTTCTCGTACGGCGTTCGCTGGCGCACCTGGCATTTGCCGCTCAACAAGCTGGCCGCCGCCAAGCGCGCGATGCCGTTTGCCATTGGCAGTTGCAGCCTTGGCGAGCCGGACGACGATTTGGCGGAGTTGCTGGCCGCCACCGGCTAGCTGCGCGTCCACCCTTCCGGCCCGCCGGGGGTTTTGGGCTCCGGGCCAATGGTCTCCAGGCGGCCAGGCCAGTGCCGGGCCCATTCAGCGGTACGCGGGCCTCGCACTCCTGTTGGAAGGGTGTGAACGACGAAGGGGCGCGGGGCGCCCTGGGACGCGGCGGGTGCAACCTCTCAAGCCAGCCTTCAAGCCCCTGGCGGGCGAGCTTGGGTCATGGACGATCACATTCCATCGGACCGGCACGCCACTCGCCGCATGTTCCTGGCATGGGGCATCATTGGCCTGGTGACGCTGGGCATCCTGCACGACCAGAACGCGTGGATCAGGCCGCTGGCCAGTTTCGCGGGGTTCCTCGCCCTGTTTGCAGTCGTGACCGTGGGCGGCGTGACGCTGCTGAGCGGGGGCGTGGCCGCGTTCCGGCCGCTGATCAAGTTCGTTCGCACGAGCGGCGCCCTGCTCATTTTCGCGACGGTGGGCCACTTCGCCTTGGCCTTCCTTGGCCTGGTTAGCTGGCCCCAAATGGCGCTGTACGAGCGTGTGTTCTACACAGCGTTCTTCCTGCTGGGTGCCTACGGCGCGTTCCGCGAGGTCATCTACGGCATCCTGCCGGACACCGTGCAGCGTCGCCGCGACATGCGATTCCACCACTAGCGGCGGGCCTGGCGGGCGCCTCGCCGACGGCGGGCCAGCAGCTTGGCCGTCGCAGGCATCCTTGCTTCCTCCACCTCCACCATCACCGCGGCGGCGCACTCCAGCGGCCCAATGCCGTTTTTGTGCGAGGCGGGCTTGGGCGGCCCGTCATGCTGCCATCGCGCGCGATCGTCGCCTGCCTGCTCCTGCTTGCCACCCTGTCGGCGCTGGCGGCCCCGACGGCCAGCCAGGACGCTGATTACGACGCCCGGGTGCATTTCGACGGCCCCACGCCGTCGTACGAGGGCCCAGTCGGCCTGATGGTTCTCGCCTCAAGCCAAGCCGGCGAGGCCTACTCCTGGCGCCTCGACCTGGAAAAGGAGTACACGATCATCGAAATCGGCGTGGATTCCGGCTTCGACGTGCAGCGGCCGATGCAAGTTGTGCCCGAGTTGGACGACTCGCGGCAGCACCCTGACGCCGAGCACTTGCACCCCCACTACTTCCAGCCCCTCATGTTCTCCGACGTGACCGCCGTCGACCGGCCGGCGCGCGTCTACAACCTCACAGGCGACGTCTCCGGTTTCACCTATCGCCTTGGCCTCCCCGGGCCCGGCGAGGCGACCCTGCACCTGCGCCGGGACGTGACGCCTCCCGCCTTCACGATCGACGAGCCGACGGACATCAGCCACATCGGGTTCCTGCTGAAGACGACGACCGACGAGTTCGCCTTCGGCAATGTGCTGGTGGAGCGCCCTAACGGCGAGGTCATCGAGTTCCCCACGCCGCTGCCGTCCCTGCACCAGGACTACCCCGTCCAGGGCCTTGAGGCCGACACGCCCCACAACGTGACGGTGGTCATGCGCGACTGGTCGGGCAACGAGGCCACCGCCGAGGCCTTCGAGGTGCGCACCGCGCCCGAGCCGGAACGCCCGCTCCCCGAGGTCGAGGCCGTGGCTCCGCTCCCGGAGGCGGCGGTGGATGGCCCCAACGTCGCCATTGAGGCCCGCGTGACCAGCCCGCTGTCCGCGGTCACCGCCGACGGCGTGCGCCTGTTCGTCGACAAGCAGGAGGTGTACGACGGCTTCACGTTCGACGGCGAAACACTGACAATCCTGGTGGGCCCCCTGGAGCCCGGCCTGCACAGCGTCAGCGTCGAGGCGACCAACCTGGCCGGCGGAAAGGGCCACGTCGCCTGGACGTTCACCGTGAACGAGGAGCGCGGGGCCCCCGGGCCGGCCCTGGGCGTGGTCGTCCTGGCCGTGGTTGCCGTGGCAGCGCTGGCGGCTAGGCGCAACTGAACCTCGACGGTCAAGCAGGCCCACGGCGGTCGACCACGGCCAACGTGGGCGCCCCGGGGCGACTGCCGATCCCGTGGCGCGGGCAAGCACCCCAGGCCGGCCCTGGCCTTTGCCCGTCGTGGCAAACCCGGACCGGATGCCGAGCCGGCAGGGCCTTGAGCCGGGGGCTGCCATCTCCGCGTGCGTGCTTACCCTTGACATGGTCGTCGTTCTGGTCCTCGCCGGGGTCCTGGGCGTCCTGTTCTTTCGCGAAGTGCTACCCATCCCCTTGACCGCACTGCTGGCGGCGGTCGTGCTGATGGTTGCAGGCATCCTCACGCCGGAGGAGGGACTGTCGGGGCTGAGCAACCAGGCGACGGTGGCCGTCATGTCCATGTTCGTCTTGTCGGCCGGCATCCAGCGCAGCGGCGCCGTCGAGACGCTGACCCGTAAGCTGGCCGCCTGGGCCGGCGACAGCCACCGTAAGCAGATCCTGTCCCTCGGCTTGGCCTCGGGGCCCATCTCGGGCTTCGTCAACAACACGCCGGTGGTCGCCGTGATGATCCCGGCCGCCATCGAGATGGCCAAGGTGGGCAAGCAGAGCGCCAGCAAACTCCTGATGCCCCTGAGCCATCTGGCCATGCTGGGCGGCTTGCTCACCATCATCGGAACCAGCACGAGCCTGCTCGGCAACGCCACCCTGGAGCGCTTGGGCTACGAGCCGTTCGCCTTCTTCGAGTTCACCGTCGTCGGCGCCGTCGCCCTGGTCGTCGGCATGGCGTACTACCTCACCCTGGGCGCGCGCCTCCTGCCAGACCGGGGCGGCGGCGACGCCGTGGAGCGCTTCGACCTCGGCGGCTTCCTCGGCGAATTCAAGATCCCCGAAGAGAGCCCCGTGGCGGGCAAGACGTTCCGGGAGGCCGGCCTGTCCTACCGCAGCGGTTGCCAAGTTCTGCGCCTCCAGCGGGAAGGCCAGACGATGGACGCCCCCAGCCCGCGCATGAAGCTGCGCGAGGGCGACGCGATGCTGATCATGGCCAGCCGCGAACGGCTGGTGGCGCTGGGCGCCGAACCGGGCCTCCACGCGGTGCCCGAAATCGAGCACCCGCTGCAACTTGAGGACACGACGGAGCTGGTGACGGCGGAGGTCGTGATCACGACGGGCAGCCCGTACATCGGCCGGAGCGTGGCGGACATCGACTTCCGCGGCCGCTACCAGGCCATCGTGCTGGCGGTGCGCCACCAGGGCAAGCCCCAGATCGGCTCGGCCAGCAAGGCCCGCCTGCGACCCGGCGACGTGTTGCTCGTGCAGGCGTCGCCGCCCGCTCTCGAACGCATGCGAGAGAAGCCTGGCCTTTACGTGACCCGCGAGCGCGAGCGCGCCGTCTACCGCACGAACCGCTTGCCCCACGCGCTGGCCATCGTGGCCGCCGTCGTGGCGGCCAGCGCCTTCGGGTGGCTCCCCATCAGTGTCGCCGCCCTGACCGGCGCGGCGCTCATGGTGATCACCGGGTGCCTGAACATGGACGAGTTCATCGGAAGCATTCGCTGGGACGTGGTCCTGCTGCTGGCCGGCATCATCCCCTTGGGCATCGCGTTGGAGAAAACGGGCGCAGCAGCGCTGTTGGCCCAGGGGCTCATCTTCGCCGGCGCGGGGCTGCCGCCCCTGGCGTTCCTGATCCTGTTGTTCTTCGCCACGAGCCTGATCACCGAGGTCGCCAGCAACAACGCCAGCGTCGTTCTCCTGGTACCCATCGCCGTCACGACAGCCCTAGGCATCGGCATCGACCCGCGGCCGGTCGCGTTGACCGTGATGCTGGCGGCCAGCACGAGCATGATGACCCCGGTCGGTTACCAGACGAACACGATGATCTTCGCGCCGGGCAACTACAAGTTCAGCGACTATGCTCGCGTCGGCGGGCCGCTGAATCTGCTGCTGGCCCTGGTTGTCCCCCTCATGATCAGCCTCGTGTTCCCGTTGTGAGGCGGCGACCGGCAGCCCGCGTCTGGTGTTCATCTAGTTGGCCACAATCCGGGGGTCGTGGCCTGCGAGCCCGGGGTTCCGTTTCGCGAGGCGCTGCGCGTCTGGGTCCGCATCGCACTCCACAGCTTCGGCGGCCCGGCGGGCCAGATCGCGGTCATGCACCGCATCCTCGTGGAGGAGAAGAACTGGATCAGCGAGCGGCGGTTCCTGCACGCCCTGAATTATTGCATGCTGCTGCCGGGCCCCGAGGCGATGCAGTTGGTGACTTACATTGGTCGCCTGCTCCATGGAACGCGCGGCGGCCTCGTCGCCGGCGGCTTGTTCGTGCTGCCGGGCTTCATCAGCATCCTGGCGCTCAGCCTCGCCTATGCCGCCTACCAGGACACCGCCTTCGTGCCGGCGCTCTTCTTCGGACTAAAGGCCGCGATCCTGGCCGTGGTCGTTGAGGCGGTTCTGCGCATTGGTCGCCGCGCGCTGCGCAACGGGGTGCTGGTCGCTCTGGCAGGCACGGCGTTTCTGGCCATCTTCCTGTTCGACGTGCCGTTTCCGCTCATCATCGTCGCCGCCGGCCTCCTTGGGCTTGCCGCCGGCCGCCGCTGGCCCAGGCTGTTCGAGCACGCCTCGAAGGCGACGACCACGGGCGGCGATCGCCCGTCGCCGCTGATCTCCGACGACGCCGTCGAAGAGCATCCCAGCCGGGCGCGCAGCCTGCGGGTTGCAGCCACGTGGCTGGCCATCTGGTGGCTTCCCGTCGCGCTGCTGGCCGTCGGCCTCGGCGTCGGGCACGTGCTGGTCCAGGAGGGATGGTTCTTCAGCAAGGTCGCGGTCGTGACGTTCGGCGGCGCCTACGCCGTTCTCGCCTACATCGCCCAGCGCGCCGTGGAGGACTACGGTTGGTTGCAACCAGGAGAGATGCTGGATGGCCTCGGCATGGCGGAGACAACCCCCGGCCCGCTCATCCAGGTGGTCCAGTTCGTCGCGTTCCTCGGCGCCTACCGGAGCCCCGGCGACTTCGATCCGGTGGTTGCGGGAATCCTGGCGAGCATCGTCGTGACGTGGGTGACATTTGCGCCGTGCTTCTTGTGGATCTTCCTCGGCGCACCGTATATCGAACGGTTGCGCAACCAGGTCGCGCTCGGCCACGCCATGTCGGGAATCACGGCCGCCGTCGTGGGCGTCATCCTGAATCTCGGCGTCTGGTTTGCGCTGCACGTGTTGTTCCCGGGCATCACCGAACGCGCCTTTGGGCCGGTGCAGGTCCTGGTGCCCGACCTGGCATCGCTGGACTGGGCGGCGCTGGCCATCGGCGTCGCCTCCGCCGTGGCGCTGCTGCGATTCCACTGGAACCTACTGCTGACCCTCGGCTTGGCCACCGCCGTCGGCCTCGCCTACCGCCTGCTGGTGGCGTAACGGCCGGGAGCGATCGGGGCCGGGCGGCCCGCCCCGGTTGTAGGTGACCTTCAACCGCCGTGGCAAACGGTCAACCGCAGAGCGGACTCACTTGTCCGCATGGCAACAGCTTTCGCCAACCAATTGAGCGCCCGAATGGCGCCCCTCACGCCCCACGTCCACTGGCTCGTCCGCCTCGCGGTAGCGGGCATCTTCGTGTACCACGGCATCGACAAGGTAACCAGCGGCACGCCGCCCCAGGAAGGCCTTGACATGATGTTCCTGGGCTCGGCGATCGTCTTCTGGCTCGTCGCCATCGCCGAGGTGACGGCCGGCGTCGCCATCGTCGCCGGGGGCCTGAAGCACGACCTCGCCGACCTGCTGACCCGCTACGCCGGCTTCGCCATTGCTGTGGTGATGCTGGGCGCCGCGTTCATCGTGCACCTGCCCGAGTGGCACTTCATGCGCGGTGGCGCCGAGTTCCAGATCCTCCTGGCCGCCGTCGGCCTCATGTTCATGGTGCGGGGCAACAAGTAAGCCGGTACGCCGCGCCTCGGCGCTGCCGCTCCTTTCCACCTTTTTCACCAACGCCGCAACTTCGGTCGCGACGGCCTCGGCCACGGGGGCCGGCACGCGTGTCGTGACGCCCACCACCAAGATGGGGACGGATCTGAAACGCTGGTCGCCGTCGCCCCAGGCGCCCGCCGGCGACTAGAGAACGGGCTTCCAGTAATCGTAGAACCGATCGTCCAGCGTCAGGCTCGGCTTGTCGGGGTACGCCTGCGCAAAGTGGCGGCCCCAGTGGGGTCTGCTGCCGTCGGCGTCCGGGAAACCGTACTCGTCCGACAGGGTCCATGAGGCCAGCACGCGCCCGTTGTGCCGCACCACGTCCGGATCGGCCGCCAGGTGGGCGACGCCGCGACCGACGAACAGCGGCGTCTCCGACGCCAGAAAATCGGGGTCCTTGGCGGCACCGTCGCGCCAGTTGTCGTGGCCCACGCCGAAATGCTCCAGCATCGCCTCGCTGCGTAGGAAGCCAGGCGTCACGGCCACCGCCTTGAAGCTCCCTGTGGCGCCCTCCGCCGCCAGGCCGTACGCGAGCCGGATGATGGTGGTCTTGACAAGGTCGTACACCAGTTGACTACGGTACTGGTACGTGTCCCCGTCCGTGACCTCCACCACCAGCCCGGAGCGCTTCGACAGCAGCGGTACCATGAGCCACGTCGTCGCCAGGTGGGTCCGCACGGCGTTCTCGATCACGCGCCACGCGGCGTCCGGGTCGGTCTCCCAGAACGGCGTGGTCCAGTCGATCGAGGCGTCGCCGCCCCAGATGTCGTTCACAAGGAGATCGAGGCCGCCGTGCGCGTCGCGCACCCGGTTCGCCAGGGCGCGGATCTGCGCCGACTCCAGGTGATCCACCTGGACCGGGATGCCGGTACCCCCCGCCTCCGTCACGAGCCGCGCCGTCTCCTCGATGGTCTCCGGCCGGTTCATCGGCGAACGATGCGCCGCCGTCGTCCGCCCCGTGCAGTAAACGGTCGCGCCCGCTTCGCCCAGCGCCCGCGCGATTCCCCTCCCGGTGCCTCGCGTCGCGCCCGCCACTAGCGCGACCTTGCCTTTCAGGTCGGGCGCAACCCAGCCATCAACTGCCACGCGCCGCCAGCGGCGGCCTCGGTTTTACGCCTTGGCAAGCATCCGTGCAGCCGCGCGACGGCGGCGCGGGCCGGCCCCGAATCGGCACGCGACGACGGCGTCCAGCATCCAAGTACGGCCATGAGAGAGGTTGCCACACCCACGGGCCAGTCGCGCCATAAAGGCTTATCACGAATTCTGGCTTCGGCGCCACTCTGGGGTAAAAACCATGGGACTTGTTCGAGAAATTCCAATCGGTATCGGCGTGGCCCTGATGCTGATTCCATCGGCCGCCGCCTATCTGGACCCCGGCACCGGCGCCGTCGTCTGGCAGGTACTCGTTTCGTCCTTCCTCGGCGTGGCCTTCGCGGTCAAGCTTTTCTGGCGCCGCATCAAGAATTTCTTCCTTGGCATTTTTGGACGCGCAGCCCATGAGCCGTGAACAGGCAGCCTCGTTTCGCGACCCGTCCGGATTCGTCTTTCGCAGCGACGGCGTGCTCTACCGCCACGTCGCGGCCAAGGGCGCCGCCGATTACGACCAGTTGATGTCCTCCGGCCTCTACGAGGGGCTGGTCGGCGCCGGGCTAATGGTGGCCCACGAGGAAGTCGAGCCCGTCGTATCGCCGGGCGCGCATAAGGTTCTGCGACCCAACGAATTGGAATTTGTTTCCTACCCGTACGAGTGGTCGTTCAGCCAATTGCGCGACGCCGCGCTGGTCACGCTGGAAGCGCAGGCGCTGGCCATGAAGCACGACATGACGCTGCGCGACGCCAGCGCGTACAACCTGTTGGCTCGCCCCGGCGGCCGGCCGGTGCTGATCGACACCCTGAGTTTCGGGGCGTACGAGGAAGGCCGGCCGTGGGTCGCGTACAAGCAGTTTTGTCAACATTTTCTCGCGCCGCTGGCGCTCATGGCGCACACCGACGTTTCACTTGGAAACCTGATGCGCGTCCACATTGACGGGGTTCCGCTGGCGCTGGCCAGCCGCTTGCTGCCCAAGCGAACCCGGCTGTCGCCGGGCCTGCTGGCCCACATCCACTTGCACGCCAAGAGCCAGACAAAGCACGCGTCGAGCGAGAAGCGTACGGCGTCCATGCGCATGACCCGGCACGCGAAGCTGGCGCTTCTGGACAGTCTTGAGTCGACGATTCGTGGCCTTGCCTGGAAACCGGAGGGCACCGAATGGGGCGATTATTACGCCGATACGAACTATTCCGATGCCGCCGGCGAAGCCAAGGCGCGTCTGGTTGAGTCGTTCATCGCCAAGGCGCAGCCGGGCCGGGTGTGGGATCTGGGCGGCAACGTAGGCCGCTTCAGCCGCATCGCCAGCCGCAAGGGCATTCCGACGGTGTGCTTCGACGTGGATCCGGCGGCCGTCGAGACGGCGTATCGCAACTCGCGCGACCACGCCGAGGAGTGTCTGCTGCCGCTGCTGATGGACCTGACGAACCCCAGCCCGTCGCTGGGTTGGCACCATGGCGAGCGCGATGGCCTGCTGGCGCGCGGCCCGGCCGACCTAGTGATGGCGCTGGCGCTGGTTCACCACCTTGCCATCAGCAACAACGTTCCGCTTGCCCGCGTGGCGGCCTTCCTGGCCGAGGCGTCGGCGCGGCACCTCATCATCGAGTTTGTTCCCAAGGACGACTCGCAGGTCGAGCGGCTTCTGCGTAACCGGGAAGATGTTTTTCCCCATTACGATGAACCGCACTTCGAGGCGGCCTTCGGGCCTCATTTCCGCATCGTTGAGAAGCGCCGCGTGGGGGACAGCAAGCGGACCCTGTACCTGATGGAGCGGTGCTGAGCATGGAGCGCGTCGCCTGGCGCGACCGGTTGGACGCGCTGGCGGCCTGGTATCCCTTGGCGCTGGGGCTTGTGCCGATCCTCGGCTTGTACATCGCCAATGTCAATCAGGTTCCCTGGCATCATGTGCTGTTGCCGCTGGCCTTGACGCAAGCGGCCATCGCGGCGCTGCTTCTTGGCCTGCGCCTGCGCCTGGATGCCCACAGGGCGGCGCTGGCGGCAACGGCGATCATTGTCGGTTTCTTCGGGTTCGGCTACCTTTTTGACCCCGTCCAATCCGCGGGCTGGTTGCCGTACGGCACGTTTGTTGGCCCCCAGCTCTTCCTGGCGCTGCCGCTGGCGGGGCTGGTGGCAGCGGCCGTGGTGGCGTTGGCGCGCAGTTCGGCCAACCTTCGCGACGTGTCGCGCATCGCGGCGGTGACCCTGGCGGCGCTGGCCGTCATGAACGGCACGACGGCCGCCTTGAGCGGCGGCGAGGCGGGGCCTTCGCGGGCGCTTTGGATGGACTTGCCGACACCGGACGAGGGGCCGCGCCCGGACATTTATTACATCGTGCCTGACGGTTACGCCTCGAACGCGGTGCTCGGCGAGGTGTACGGTTTCGACAACGGACCCTTTCTGACGGACCTCGAATCGCGGGGCTTTGCCATCGCGCACGCGGCGACGGCCAACTACCCGATGACGGCGCTCTCGCTGTCGTCCACGCTCAACATGGCCTACCTAGACGACCTGGCCGCCGAAATGGCTGGCTCGACCAACTGGATGGCGGCGTTGGAGCGCACCGAGCACAGCAATGTCCTGCGGTTCCTGGATGCGGCGGGTTACGAGACGGTTCACGTGGGCTCCGGCTGGGGTCCGACGGAGGCCAACCCCCATTTTGATCGGCAGGTCCGGTGCGGCGGGCCGACGCCGTACACGATGGAGTTGATCCATTTCAGCGCGCTGCGCCTCGTTGAGAACGCCCTTGTCGGTGGGCCCCTCAGGGATCGCCTGGCGTGCCAATTGGACGCCGTCGAGGCTGTGGCCGGCGACCCGCGGCCGACGTTCACATTCGCTCACCTGCTTGCGCCCCATCCCCCCTTCGTTTTTGCGGCCGACGGCGCCCCGAACCGCCACGGCGAACTGGAATTGGCCGGCGATCCGTGGCGCGACCGGGCCGGTTACGTGGGCCAGTTGCGGCACCTCAACGACCGTCTGTCCGCGCTGGTCGGGGCGATCCTCGACGAGGCGCCTGACGCCATCATCATCATTCAGGGCGACCACGGCCCGGCGTCGCGTCTGGCGGCCCTGGGGACGCGCACCCTGCCCGTGTATTCCGGCGAGCCGGGCCCGCGCCTGGCGGCGGCGATGCAGGAGCGTTACGGGATCCTCGCAGCGGTCCACGCGCCGGGCATCGCCGTTCCGGACGACCTGAGTCCCGTCAACACGTTCCGCCTGATCCTGGGGGAGCAGTTCGCAGTGGATCTCGGCCTGCTGGAGGACCGCTTCGTGTACGCTGGCTACGCGCGGCCCTATACGTTCTCGGATGTCGGCCACATCGTTCGGCCCGCGAGCGCGCCGGCGCCG
>JBFJYU010000010.1:0-23531 GCA_041622435.1 Thermoplasmatota archaeon
CGGCGTCGTCGAGGAAATCGACGCCATCGCCGTCGGGCAGCCGTTCGTTCACCACAACCGCGTCGACGGGCCGGTCCTCCAGCAACTGGATGGCCTCGCGCCCGGTTGCCACCGACCACACCTGCAGGTCGCCCAGGTGCGCCATCAGGTAGTCGGTGAGCGACTCGCGCGCCCCGGGCTCGCCCTCGACGACGAGAACTGCGTTGGGGCAGCGCCAGCAGGCGGCGTTCATGGTGCGGCGTCAAGAGGCCAAGCCAGCAAATCGCTGTCGCAAGGGGCACCCGGCGGGTCAAGGTGTCATCATCCCCGCTCGCAGGGCCTAAGGGCGGCGGGGTCCGACCAGCAGCCGGTGCCGCGCCGCCCAGCCGCGGCGACGACCCCGGGCCAGGCGACGGCGCCTGCCGGTTTCCGACTCGTCGTGGTGACCCTCACCGCGCTGCTCTACGCGGCCATGGACGCGCCGGGCGCCGCGCCGGCGGTCGCCTACATGCTCCTGGCGGCGGGGGTGGTGTACTTCCTCCTCCTGCTGCTGCCTGTATGGCAGGAGGTTCCCGCCCGGTCGCGCGCCGTGGTGACGCGTGTAGCCGACGGCACGCTGCTGCTGGCCTGGATCCACGCCACGGGAGGCTTTGCCTCGCCGTTTTTTGTCCTGCTCTTTCTGGCTGGGGCGGCAAGCCTGCCCCACGGGCCCCGCTTGGCCTTGGCGACCACGTTGGCCTACGCGGGTGGTTATGTGGCGCTGATGGCGGCGCGGGGGGAGTTGGCGGCCAACGCGCCCGAGGTTTTCCTGCGCGCGGGGGCGCTGCCAATGCTGGGGGCCTTGGCCGTGATCGGTTGGCGCCGCCCGGAGGCGCCCGCCGCACGGCCCCCAGTGGCGTTGGGGGGCATCCTGCGCCGCCTGGCCGACGAGACAACCACCACGGGCGTGGCCCACGTCTTGGTCGCCGCTGCCGCGGCCATGACGCGCAAGGGCGGGGCAGCGCTGCATTTGGCGCCCGTGGACGACTTGAGAACCGGCCTGGGGCCCCTGCGCTGCGCGGCCGCCCAGGGCCTCGCGCCGGGGGCGGAGCAAGCGCTCGGCCACTTGTACTGGACGCGGCGCGACCAGGGCACCGACGGGTTGAGGCTGAACCTGGGGCCCGGGGCCGCGGATGCGCCGGCCGACTTGGCGGGCGTGGGGCCGATCGTGGGGGTCCCCGTGGCCCAGCAGGGCCAGGTGATCGGGGTGCTCAGCGTTGCCTTTGGGCGCGATCAGCCCGACGCCCACACCACAGAGGCGCTTGAGGCGCTCGCCGATCTGGCTGCCACGGCGATCGTGCGCGTTCGCACCCGGCGGGCCCTGGAGGAGCAACGGGCGCAGTTCCAGCGTCTCTCCGAGGCGGCGCTGGAGGGGGTTGCCATCGTTGACGGCGGCTTGGTGGTGGAGGCCAACCACGCCTTCCTGTCCCTGTTTGGATGGTCGGCCGACGAGGTTGCCGGCAGCGACATCCTGGAGTGCGTCGAGGAGGCCGGCCGCGGCGACCTGGCCAAGTTGCTAACGGAGGGGGCCGGCTCCCCGCAGCGCTTCCAGGGCTTGCGCCGGGACGGTCGTCCCATTCCTGTTGAGGTGGTGGCGCGGGAGTACCCGTACATGCGCCACCGCGCAAGCGTCGTGGCGGTTCGGGACCTCACGGACCGGTTGCGCGCCGAGGCGGATCGCAAGGCGGCCGAGGAGCGCCAGCACGAGGTGGAGCGGTTGCAGGAGATCAGCCGGTTCCGCAGCAACCTTCTCAACGCGGCCAGCCACGAGCTCAAGACCCCGATCACGCCGCTCAAGCTGCAACTGCACCTGCTCAAGTCGGGCCGCCTGGGGCCCCTGAGCGCTCGCCAGGAACGCTCCGTCAATATCCTCGACCGTAACCTCAGCCGCCTGGAACAACTGGTGTCCGATGTCCTCGACGTGGCCCACCTGGAGAGCGGCCGGCTGGTCCTGCGCGCCCGACCCCTGGACCTCAACCCGATGATCTTCGAGGCGGTGGAGACGTTTGACGAGGGCGCGAGGGAGGCTGGTGTTACCTTGGATGCACACCTGCACGGCAGCATCTGGGTGAACGCTGACCCGGCGCGGGTCAGCCAAGTGCTCAACAACCTGCTCTCGAATGCGCTGAAGTTCACGCCGCGCGGCGGCCGCATCCTGGTGCGCAGCGGCCTCGCCGACGGCCAGGAGGGCCTGGACGCGTGGGTGCGTGTGGAGGACACAGGCATCGGCCTGGCGCCTGACCAGATCGCGCGGCTGTTCCAGCCGTTCAGCCAAGTCCATGACTTGATGCAGACCAGCCAGCCAGGCACCGGCCTGGGGCTGTACATCTCGCGCGGAATCGTGGAGCGCCACGGCGGCGCGATCACGTGCGAGAGCGGCGGCCGGGGACTCGGCACCACGTTTCGCTTCACGCTCCCCAAAGCAACCGCCACCGTGCCGGCCAACGCGCCGGCACCCAACGAATCCGTGCCGCTCGCCGACAGTGCGGGCCGCCGGGACGAGGGTCAGGGAGCCGTCGCGTCGCCGCAGGACCGGGGGACGCGGCCCGGCTGGGAGGACCGTTCCGATCGCACCGGCGGCCGCTGAGGTGCAAGGCACAAGGCCCAGGGCGCGCGCCGCGCGCGGCACATCGCCTTTTATACTCCAGCAGCACAGGCGCCAACCCCCCAGGGGGTGCCCCGACGCCGCCAGACGCCCGGGCGCGGGGGTTTTGCCCCGAAGCGCCCGTGACTGCAAGCCCACGGCCATGCCCGGGGTTGGACGCCACCCCCACGCGTCGACCCGCGCCGCCCCTCTCCTGAAAGCCGCCGAGTCGTTCATATACCACCTGCTCCTCGCCGCGCCAGCACACCCCATCCCTCGGGACGGAGTGGGCATGTCGAAGGAGTCAGAAACCATGGCAAAAGGGATCGATCGCAAGTCGAACCCTGTGCTCGTGGAGCTCATCCTCAACCTCAAGGCCGCCGGCCGTGAGGGAGCTCCCATCTGGCGAGACATCGCTTCCCGCTTGGAGAAGCCGTCGCGCAACTGGGCACAGGTCAACGTCAGCAAGCTGGAACAACACGTCCGCGACGGCGAACACGTCGTCGTGCCCGGGAAACTCCTGGGCAGCGGGGACGCGGCGCGGGCCCTCACGGTCATCGCGTACAGTGCCAGTGCCACCGCCAAGGCCAAGATCGCCGCGGCCGGCGGAACCGTCCTTACCCTGAACGAGGGCGTCGCCCAGTTCCCCAAGGGTGAGAAGTGCAGGATCATCGGGTGAATCACATGGTTACGATCATCGATGCTTCCGGACTCGTCCTTGGCCGCATGGCCACGGACATCGCCAAGCGCGCCCTGAACGGCGAAGAAGTGCACATCGTGAACGCCGAGAAGGCGGTCATCACCGGCGCTTCCAAGAAGTCGATCCAGGCCCGCTACACCTTCAAGCGCGAGGTTGGAACCCACCGCAAGGGACCGTTCTTCCCCCGCGAACCCCACCTCATCGTCAAGCGCACCGTGCGCGGCATGATGGACTACCAGTCCTCCAAGGGCCGCGCGGCGTACAAGCGCATCAAGGCCCACATCGGGGTTCCCAAGGAACTCGCCGGCCAGGAAACCGTGATCGTGGAGTCCGCCAAGCGCGACCCCCGCATCTTCCTGACCGTCGCCGAACTGTCCACCTACCTGGGTCGCCCAACGGAGGCCTAATCCATGGCCAAGAAAGTCATCAACACCAGTGGCAAGCGCAAGACCGCCGTGGCCCGCGCCGCCGTCATGAAAGGCACCGGCAAGGTCCGCATCAACCGGATTCCCCTGGAAATCCACGAGCCCCGCCTCGCCCGCCTGAAGATCGAGGAACCCCTCGTGATCGCCGGCAAGCGCGCCGACAAGCTGGACATCAAGGTCAGCGTCGAGGGCGGCGGTGTGATGGGCCAGGCGGACGCCATCCGCACGGCCATCGCTCGCGGCATCCTGGATTACACGACCGACGAGGAGCTCAAGACGCAGTACCTCACTTACGACCGCACTTTGCTTGTCAACGACACGCGTACCAAGGAGTCCAAGAAGCCCCTGGGTCGCGGTGCTCGTGCCAAGCGCCAGAAGTCGTACAGGTGATCTCGTGATCATTCCCGTCCGTTGCTTCAGTTGTGGCGCCGTCGTGGGCTCGGCCTACGAGGCGTACAAGGCTCGTATGGCTGAGGGCATGAATGGCAAGGAGGCGCTGGACTCGACCGGTCTGACGCGCTTCTGCTGCCGCCGCATGGTTCTCAGCCACGTGGATCTGCTGACCGAAGCGGCGCCGTACGAGTAGGCTGCGCAACGCTCGTCGAGCGGGGCGCCGGCGTTCGCCGGTGCCCGTCCTCTTCCTTTCTCTTCCTTTCCTTCTCCTTCCTGTGCCGTTCGCGGTGTTTTTGTTTGTTTGTGCGACCCAGCGCCAGCGCCGCGTGCCCGCGCCGCGTAACTCCGCCGGCGCTGGCTCGGCGCTGCGCGGGCGTGGCGGGGGGTAGCGGGGCCCCGAAATGTTCAACGCCCAGCACGGCTCAGGGCCGTCTATGCGTGGATTCCTTCTCGCCTTACTGCTGGCCAGCGCGGCCCTTGCCGGCTGCCTGAACGTCGATGATTCCAACAGCTTGGCCGCCGATGGCTTTGATTTGTCGGGCGGCAACGACAGCCACCCGGCGTTTGGCTTCCCAACGGCGAATTCGATTCCGGAGACGGACGAGGTTCTGCCGGCCGGCTGGGCCAAGATCCCGATGCGTGCGCTTCCGGAAACGCTGGAAGGCCTGACCTCGGTCGCCCACGTTCCCGGCGTGCCGTCCGGCGCTGGCGTGGCGGTCTTCGGCCACCTTGGCTTCGTGGGCGCCTACAACGCCGATTCGATGCAGGTCGTCAACCTGATGGACCCGGAGAACCCGGAGGTCGTCGGCGAGATCGACGCGCGCGCTGGCGACATCGACACGATCGCCTACCCTGACGGGCGGCTTGTCGCTGTGACGGCGACGCGCGGCGAGACGATGGTGGTCGTGGACGTGACGGAGCCGTCGAACCCGGTCATCCTGACGATCATCGAGACCGGCACGGGCAACCACAACTTGGCCGTGGTCCCGGGCACGCCCATCCTGTACAACGCGGCGTCGACCGGCGCGGGGGGCGCGACGGAGATTTACGACTTGAGCGACCCGGAGAACCCCGTGCTCGTGCAGACCTGGGAGAACGGCTACAGTTGCCACGCCCAGTCGTTCCTGGTGGACCAGGAGAAGGGCTTGTTCCGCGGCTACTGCGCCGGTATCCAGTACACCCAGATCTGGGACATCTCCGATCCCCTCAACCCGTCGGTGATCACGAACATCCCGTACCCGGTGGCGGGCTCCGAGCTGGTTGGGGGCCTAACCGGCGGCGTCGCACCAGCCACCTTCTCGCACTTGGCCATGGCCAACCACGACGGGACGATCCTGATCGTTGGCGACGAGACCGGCGGCGGCGCCGCACCGGGCTGCGACGCGTACGCCCACGCGGCCGGCACCACGGCGTCGGGACCGCTGGGCAACCTGTGGTTCTACGACATCAGCGACGAAGCGAACCCGGTTCTGAAGGGCGGCTTGAGTGTGAGCGCCTTCGATGCTCCTGGCTCGTGCACGGCCCACTTCGGGTCGGTGATCGAGGATACGAACCACATGGTCATGGCGTTCTACACGGGTGGCGTGGCGCTGATTGACTTCACGGATCTCGCCAACCCGGTCATCAAGGACCAGTGGAACTCGCGCTCGGTTGCCGACGCGTGCTCGCTGTGCGCGACGTGGGACGCCTGGTATTACCAGGGCTACGTGTTCGCCGGCGACATCGACCGTGGCATGGACGTGCTGAGCTTCGTCTGATCGCCGCGCCGATCTCCGTCTCCTTCGATCCCCAATTGGCCCCCCGCGCTGGCCGCGGGGCAGGCGCGGGCGCCACGGTGGGCGCCACGATGGGCGCGGCGCCAGGGCGCCGGACGGGCCGCCGCGATCCGCGAGCCTTCACCGGCCCTCGACAAAACCTTTATACTGTGACAGCCGGGGGAGGCTATGCGCCGATTCATGATCACCGCGCTCGTCGTAGCGGCATCCCTTGCGGGCTGCCTCGGCGGCGAGTCGGGCGAGGGCCAAAACCTCGCCGTCATCCCCGAGCTCACCTCGTACACGGACCGCCAAACCGCGGCCCACCCCGCCTTCGGCTACCCCACATACACGGACTACGGCGGCCTGAACGGCGAGCCCGTCCCTGACGCCTGGATGCCCCCGGCCGCCATTGAGGTCCCCGAGGTCATCACGGGCATCGAACACGTCGCGACGGCCGAGGGCGTCACCGCCGGCGCCGGCATCGCGGTGTTCGGCCACTACGCCATCGTCAGCGGCAGCGGCCCTGGCGCCATCGTGGACATCGCCGACCCCCTGAACCCCGTCAAGGTCGCCGACCTCGACATCAGCGTTCGCGACGCCGACATCATCGCCTACCCCGACGGCCGCCTCGTGGCGGTCATGGCGTCCAACGGACCCATCCACGTCTTCGACATCACCGACCCCACGGCGCCGATCCAACTGCCTTCGCTCGAAGTGGGCAGCCACAACGCCGTCGTCGTCCCCGGCACCCCCATCGTCTACAACGCCAACAGCCGCGGCGGCGCCTCCAACGGCATCGCCGGCCCTGAGGCCACGCTGGGCATGGGCGTCGGTGTCACCGAGATCATCGATCTCACCGACCCCGAGAACCCGGTGTACCTCGAAGACTTCGCCAACGGCTACGGCTGCCACGACATCACGACGTACATCGACCCCGTCGAGCAGAAGTACCGTGCTTACTGCGCCGGCATCGAGATGACCCAGATCTGGGACATCAGCGACCCCCGCGCCCCCACGGTCATTGCCAACGTGCCCGTCCACCACGGCGTGGCCGGCGCCCCCAGCGGCTCCGTGTTCCTCGCCATGTTCAGCCACTTGGCCATGGTCAACTCCGACGCCTCGATCCTGATCGTCGGCGACGAGACCTTCGGCGGCATCGGCCCCGGCTGCTCGGGCACCGCCGACACCGGCGTGGCCTCCTCCAGCGGGCCCCTCGGCAACCTGTGGTTCTACGACATCAGCGACGAGACCAACCCGGTCCTGCAGGGCTGGATCAGCCCCAACCAGAGCTACATCGCCGACAACCCGCCGGAAGGCGAACCGGGCGCCGGCACGGTGTTCAGCTTGTCGTGCACGGCCCACTTCGGCCGCCTCATCGAGGACCGCGACGTTTTGGCCATCGGATTCTACCGCGCCGGCGTGCTGCTGATCGACTTCAGCAACCCCGCCGCCCCGGAGATCGCGGCCCAGTACAACACGGGCGCCAACGTCTGGGACACCTGGTTCTGGCAGGGTTACCTGTTCACGGGTGACCTGAACAAGGGCCTCGAAGTGCTGAAGCTCGTCTAAGCCAGACGAACAGCACGCTTCCCTTCCATCCCTCTTTCCCGTCTGTTTTTTGCCGGCTGTGCGATGCCTAGCGACGGCGCAGGCCGGCCAGGACCCCGACGACGGCGACGCCGCCCGCAAAAAGGCCCGCCGCCACCAGGCTGACGCCCCCGGTGGCCGCCACGAGCTCCAGCGCCTGGGGCTCGCCAAGCGGCGTTCCCATCCCGTTGGATGCGCCGCGCAGGTGAACGACGAGCAGCGTGTCGTCCATGCGGCCAGGGGTCTGGTACGACACCGTCACCATCGCCGTCGAACCGTCGGCTCCCACGGGTTCCAGCAGGCGCGGCGCCGGGGTGGTCAGGGTGCCTGCGAGGACCCGTTGCGCTTCGAAGGTGACGCGTGTCGCCGCGTTGGCGCGGTTTTCAACGGCGAGGACGTACTCGACGACCCCGCCCGGCCGCGTCTCCTGGCGCAGCGTATCCACGGTGACGTTGAGGCCGCCCGCGTAGGCCATCTCGACCAGCACCTCTTGCGCCAGCCGCTCGGTGCCAAAACGGAGGTCAAAGGTGACGGGGATGCCGACTTCGGCGGGGACCTCCCAGGTGCCGCGCGGCGTCCACAAAATCGGGATCTCGGCCAAGCCGCCGGGGTGCAGGCACTGCCCGCGACGGACCGGCGCGCTGGGAGCCACCTCAACGGTGAGCCCCGGGTGGCTGCTGGTGACTTCGATCACCAGCTCCGAGGCCGCGGGGTTGGCCCAGATTTCGGGGCATGAAAGCTTGGCGACGAGCCATCGGTGGCCGGGCGACTCGGGCAACAGGGGCTGCGACTCGCCCTTCTCGTCGATCCACATGGCGCTGGCGGCCGGGGTGAACAGGAGGAGCACGGCAAAGGCAGCGAGTTTCGTCGCGCGCATACCCAGCAGCCGCGCCTGCGGGTAGAACATCCTTTTGGTCGAATGATTCGGATGATGCACGGGTTCTATGAGCCCGGGCCGGGTCGCCGGGCCGTGACCGACTGGATCGCCCTGTACCTCGAGGAGGACTTGGGAACCGGCGACATCACGAGCGAACCCCTGTTCGGCGACGAGCCGGGCGCCGCAGCGATGGTCGCGCGCGAGGCCGCTGTCGTGGCCGGGTTGCGCCACGCCGTCGACGTGTTCAGCCGGGTCGGCGCCCGCGCCGAACCCATGGCCCGGGACGGCGAGCGCGTCGAGGCTGGCATGGTGGTGCTGCGCGTCGAGGGGCCCGCTCGGGCGATCCTGGCGGGCGAGCGCCTAGCCCTGAACATGGTGGGGCGCATGAGCGGCATCGCCACGCAGACGCGGGCGCTGGCGGAGCGCCTGGCGCGTGAGTGCTCGGGCTGCATGGTGGCGGGCACGCGCAAGACGACGCCCGGATTCAGGGCGTTCGAGAAGGAAGCCATCCAGGTCGGTGGCGGCGACCCGCACCGCTTCGGCCTCTTCGACGCCATGATGGTGAAGGACAACCACCGCGCCGTGGCAGGCGACGTTGCCGCTGCCACGCGGCGCTTGCGGGCAGCACACCCCGACAAGCTCCTTGAGGTCGAGGTGGAGAGCCTGGAGGACGCGCTGGCGGCCGCCGGAGCAGGAGCAAATTGGCTGCTCATCGACAACCAGGACCCGGCCACGGGGCGCGCGTGGGCCGAGGCGGTCTGGGCCGAGCACCCCGCCATCAAGATCGAGGCTAGCGGCGGCATCACCGGCGAAAACCTGACCGCCTACGGCTGGGCCGACCGCATCAGCCTCGGCGCGCTCACCCATCACGCCGTCAGCATCGACTTCGGGCTGGACTGGCGGGAGACGACTGCATGACGGACACCAACATCCCCGACGATCACCCCCGCGCCCAGTCGCTCCGGGTGCGCGAACGCATGAAGGACGCCGTCGCCGCCGGCCTCGTGCACGCCACCGGACTCATCGCCCACGGCCGCGGCGAGGCTTTCGACTACCTGCTCGGCGAGGCGTCGCCGCCCGAGGCCATCGCGGCGGCGGCGCAAGCCGCGCGGCTGCTCCAGGCGGCCCGCCAACCGGTTCTCAGCCTCAACGGCAACGTGGTTGCCCTGGACGCGGCCGGCTGCCTGGCTGTTGCGCAGGCCCTGCCGAAGCTGCGCCTGGAGGTCAACCTGTTCCATCGGACGCCCGAGCGCATCGACCGCTTGGTGGCGGCCATGGAGTCGGCCGGCGCGCCGTCGGGAAGCATCCTGGGCCGCGAGCCCGATTTCCGCATCCCGGGCCTGGCCTCCGACCGGGCTCTCTGCTGCTCGGCCGGCATCGGGGAGGCCGACGTGGTCCTGGTGCCCCTGGAAGACGGTGATCGTTGCCAAGCCCTCAAGGCCATGGGCAAGACGGTCATCACCGTCGACCTGAACCCCCTGAGCCGCACGGCCCGGACCGCCGACGTGACCATCGTCGATGAGTTGACCCGCGCCACGGCCTTGCTGGCGGCGCAACTGACCGCGCCGCAGGGACGCTCGGCGGCGCCGCCCGTGTACGACAACCAGGACATTCTGCACCGGGTGCAGGCCCGCATGGCGCGGCGGCTCACCGACCCCGCCGCCTGATCAAATGAGCACCTAGCCTGTGGCCGCGTCGTCATGAAACGCTTTTCATGGCCGAGCCCCACACCCAACGCGATGCACCGCGCCGCCGCACTGCTTCTGGTGATCATCCTCGTGGCGCCCGCCGCCGCGGGGCAGGTCGACCCCAACCGCCGCGCTGAGCCCGAGTTGACCGGCGAAGCCGACTTCGTGGGGGCCGCCGTCGCTGACTTCACGCGCTACGTGTTTGGCGCCACGCTGGACCCGCCCCCGGCCCTGGGGGAAGGGATCCTCTCGGACAACCTGCACACCAACGTGTGGTTCCTGTGGGACGCCGCCGGCGCGCGGCTCCACGCCGGCCATGCGGACCCGTCCAATTGTGACTTGGCCAGCACCGAGCCCAACCTGGAGGCCATTGCCAACCTGTGCGACGGGGACGCCGTGGCCGTCGCCATCTCGCAAAACGGGGACCGCGCCGTCGTCGCCAGCCACATTTCCGCGTCGCGCTCCCGCGTCATCCTGGTCACGGCGCAGCAGGGCCAAGTGGAGAGCATGGAACTGGACGGACTGGTGCGGGGCATCGACCTCGACGGCCCCGGCGACCTGATCGCCATCGCCGTTGAGGGAGTCGGCTCGGACGTCGCCCACCGAGTGCAGGTTGTGGGCTGGCTCAACACCCGGGAGTCGCCCATCGTGCAGTTGCTCCTCGAAAATGCCCCGAGCGCCATCGACCTCTCCACGAACGGGGCGTTGCTCGTCTTTGCTGCCAACTCGGCCCACCGCCTCCCGGTTCCTGGCGGCGGCGGAACCCATGGCAGCCTCATCGAAAGCGCCGCGCGGGACGTGGCGGTCGCCAGCGACTCGGCCCATTGGTCCATCGCCGGCTACGCCAGCGGCGAGGTGGCCGCCTTTTCGAAGGACCACAGCATCAAGCACGCCTTCAGCCGCCACCCCTCGAACAACGCCCAGGAGGCGGTCGCCATCCGTGAGGACGCGACCGCTTTCGCCGCCGGGGACGCGGCTGGAACCGTGCGTTACTACTCCTTAAACCGCACCGCCGCGACGGGCACGTTCGCCGGCAGCCAACTGGTCGATGGCAGCGTCACGGACCTCGTGTTCTCCCGCGACGGACGCTACCTGCTCGCAGGGTCCGACCTGGGCGAGGTCGCGCTCTACAAGGCCGGAGCCAAACTGGACCTCATCTGGAGTGATCGCCTCGACGACGGCGTCCAATCGGTCGATCTGAGCGCCGACGGCGAAGTGGCCTTGGTCACCGCCGGCAGCACAGCGTACGTCTACCAGGCCCTGCACCGTCTCCTGGCGCAGCCGCTTGGCGCCGTGACCATCGAGGCCGGCGCCGAACGCACGGTCTCGGTCGGCTACAAGAACACCGGCAACCGCGCCGAAACCGTCGGCGTTCAACCCGGCTTCCCTGACGGGTGGGTCGCCGTGGCCGACCCCGCGACGTTCCAGATTCCGCTCGCCGGGGACGGCAACACCAGTGTTCGCGTCGTCGTGCCGGAATTCGAGCCACCGGGCCGCTACACTGTGCCCATCAAGCATTCGCTGGGCGGCCAGCCAGCCGGCGAGACGCTCCTGTCAGTGGACGTGCCCGAGAAGCGGGGCTGGGACCTCGCCGCCGGCGCGCCCAGCAAGGCTGTCTCCCCCGGACAGACCATCACGTTCCCCGCCGTGTTGCAGAACCTCGGCAACGTCCCCGACAACACGGGGCTGTCCGTGACCGTCAACCGGGCGGCGTGGCTGGCTTCCGTCAATCCGCCCCGCGTCGACCTGGACCCCGGCCAGAGCGCCAACATCACCGTCACGCTGGTGGCCCCCGCCGATGCCGGCGAACTCGACTCCGCCACCGTCAACCTGGTGATCGAAGCCGACAGGAGCCAGTCCATGGACTTCACGGGCAAGGTCGGCGCCGCGTTCCAGCCGACGCTGCTGACGCCCAGCGCGGTCAAGGTCGTGCAAGGCAAGAGCACCCTGGTCCCCATCTCTGTGCGCAACGACGGCAACGCCCCCGACAGCTTCGACGCTGTGGTCACCGGGGCCCCGCTCCTGTGGACGGCGATCTTCGAGACCGGCCTCCCCACCCACCGGTTCAACAGTGTTGGCACCGGCGAAACCACGACGGTCAACCTCAAGGTGCAGGCTCCCCCGAACGCGGACATCAACCAGACCATCGTCCTGCGCGCGACGATCAAGAGCCTGGGCGACCCCAGCCGCACGGATGTCCGCACGTTCCTGATCGGCGTGCTGCCCCCCGACCAGGAGGATGTGCCCGTCGACGGCGAGGACACCCCCGGAATCCCGCCCGTTGCGATCCTGGCGGCACTGCTGGCGGCTGCGGGGTTGACGCGCAGGCCTCCCCGCGGCGACGAAACCACGCCCGATCCGTAGCTAGCATCGCTACAATCCTTTTTTTAAAGGTCCCGGTCGCGCGGCTCGCGGCTGGAGGATTGCTACGGCCGCAGGAAACCACGAATGAAACCCATGATTCAACCACGCCTTCTGGCGCTGGTCGCCCTCGCCCTCATCGCCTCGCCCCCGGCCGCCGCCATCCATGCAGGCGGATGCTTGGGAACCTCGCCCCTGCCGGCCCTGGACTATGCGTTGGAGTGCAACCGGGAGGTGACCCACCAGGCCAACGTGGCCATTGCCACCGCGTTCGATCTCGTAGATGACGCGGCCGACGGCGCGATGGGAGCGGCCCAGGACCCTGGCGGCACCGTCGAAGGCCGCTACGACTACGTGGATTATCTCGGGTTCTACAGTTACGACTTGCTGGTCGATTGGGCCCTTCACGAGATCATTGACTCCAGCAACGCCGGCATGCCCGGATTCTGGGACCAAATCGTCGGGTCCGCCTTCCACGATTATGACCAAATCATGGGCCTCGTCCCGCCCATCGGCCCCTACACCATCGACGGCGAACAACTCGGCCGCGGCGCGAAGGACTTTCTCACGCCCGCCACCGACCCCGTCAACGCCGTGTACTGCGCCTACGTGTCCCAGCAAGTTCTGTGCGGCCACCTCGACGGTTACATCCGCGTGATGCGCCACGTCCCCGAGGCCCACACGGATGAGGTCCCACCTCCCAGCAACCCGGGCGGCTACCCCGGCCCGCCCCTGCCGCACGCGCCAGCTTACCCGGACCCGGTTCCGCCGTACCCGTTGTAGGCACGCAAGCCCTTTGCGACGAGGCAACCATCGGCGCGCCCGACGTGCGTACGCACCCCGGAATCGCGAGCCCAATGAATCGCAAAGGATAAGAAGCGTCAGGTCCACGCAAAGCAACAATCCGGGCTTGTCCCTCCTGGGACCTTATAAGCCCTGAACTCCGGTGGACCCTATCCATGTCGAATCTCAACTCGCTCCCACGAATGGCCGTCATCGTCGCCTTGCTGATGGTCATGCCCACGATCATGACCGCCACGCCGGCGGGAGCCAACACGCCAGCCATCATTGAGACCCTCACGCAGGCGGGGGTTCGACCGGGAAGTGACTTCACGCACCAGGTCGAGAACACCAAATTCTACCTGCACACGGACGACTATTTCCTGACGGCTTCCAACCCCGATCCAAACCAGGTGCCGGGCGACCCGGGCGCCGGCACTCCGGTCAGTGGCCAGGTCGCGTTTGGCGACGCCTACATCATGGACATGGCGCGGCCCACCGACGAGGGCACGGGCGAGGACAGCCGCGGCATCTCGATGGGACCCGCCCTGGAGGCCAACATCGGCGGCGTGCCCCTGCCGGGCGCCCAGGCGGCGCGGGAGCAACCCCGTTTCGACATGACCCCCGGCCTGCACGCCCGCGATGAGTTCAAGCTCTACCGTATCGCAGCCAGCGTTTGGGTCGGCGGCATGGACCCGCTGCCGGATGTCCTGCCGACGAACGTCTTCATGGATGTCTACGCGTACCCCGCCGGCGGCGAGCGGCCGGAAACGCCGGAGACCACGCTGATTCTCAGGCGCGAGGGCTCCACGACCACGACTTCCGGTTCCACCATCCACCCCGGACCCGTCGCTCGCTTCTCAGCGCTTGAGATTCTGGACGACACCAACGGTGTCCCGTACCCCGCGACCACGACTTTCAGCGTCCAGTTCCGCCTCCAAAATGGCGTCGGCGTCCTGTGGGCCGACACCGAGACCTTCGAGAGTTCGATCACCCTGCGCTCCGACTCGGCTCGCATCGCCATGTGGACGGAGGACCGCCGCAACACCGTGCGCGACGTGTTCCCGCCGGGCACCAACGCGACGCCGGCCGCCGACCGCCGCGTCAACGTCATCGCCGCCCACTTCAACGTCTGGGCCGGCATCGACTGTCTCCAGGATCAACCCCGGGTTGGCGACTGCCCGATTGACAACATCGACCAGACGCAGCACCAGATCACGATCAACAAAATCAAGATCGACGCCGCCACAGGTTTGCGCCAGGATTTGGGAAGCATCCCACTGGACCAGGGAGGCCTCTCACAGGGGACCGTCGCCAAATGTTGCACCACCGACGACCTGATCAATTACAAGTTGGCCTCCAATGCCGTCGCGGTATTCCGTTATTCGTTCTTCTACGGCGGCGATTTCGACGACGGCATCTACCACATCAAGCTGTTCCAGCCCAAGGGCCACCCGAACGGCTGGGCCCTCGGCCGCGACTTCCGCACCGGCCTCGTCGACTTCACGATTGAAGCCGCGCCGGGTGAGATCCTGTCCGGCGGCAAGGTCGTTCACAAGATTCTGGCCGGCGAGGAGACCCATTTCACGGTCCGGGTTTCCAACCTGGGCGCCGCTCCCGACACGATCAGTGTCGCCGTGCCGCCGCCGCCGATTACCGGCTGGACTGCCACGATCAATACGCCCACATTGGTGATTGGTCCCGGGGAACACCGTGATGTCACCGTAATCGTGAAATCGCCACCGACGGCGGCCACCACGGACTCCGTTGAGTTGCGCGTCAGCGCCGTGTCATCGCTCGATCAGCGGATCAAGACCCTGCCCCTGGTCACCAACGTCGTGGCAACCAACATTCCGGGCGTGACCCTGAGTTCGACCAAGTCCCAGATGGAGGTGCGGCCCAACCAGGAGTCCGCCCTCGCCATCTCCATTCGCAACGACGGGTTCGCCCGCAGTTCCTTCCTGATCAGCAAGAAGCTCGGCGGCTCCAGCACGACGGGCAACTGCGCCGACTGGATCTTCACCCTGACGCCGCCCAGCATCGCACTGCACAGCTCCAGCCGGTCCGATCTGATCGTGGGCGTGACGCCGCCGGTCAACACGGTTCCCGGCACCGCTTGCCTGGCGACGTTCCAGGCGACCGCCATCGGCGACTCGACGGTCAAGAGCACATTGACGCTGCCCATCAAGGTCCTCGTCGTCAACGAGGTGCAGCTTGGTGTCCACGTTTCCAACGAACGCACCTGGCGTGAACCGGCCGACGATCATCCCCTTGACGAGGCTGGCCTCCCCTTCGTGGGCGGCACGCGGGCGTTCTCCGAGGACACCGTGTTTGACCTGACCGCCATCTACCGGCTCCAGATCACCAACTCCGGCGACCAGACGGACGTGTACCAGTTGCGCGGCAGCTGGAACCCCAACGTCGGAACCCACACGGGTGAGTGTGCCGGTGACGAGGACGAGGATTACCCCTACGACGGCATCCCGAACGCGTGGGGCTTCTCATTCCCGCCCTCCGGCAGCATTGACGACACCGTGGCCTACGGTGCCAACCGGGTGCTGGCCACGAGCCAGGCTGCGGCGTTCTCCGGCGTTTACACCCTCGCCGACCTAGAAGTCCAGCCGGGCGAGACGTTGTTCGTCCCGCTCGAGCTCGGTACTGCCCGGGAGCCTGGCACGGACGCCTGCCCCAACACGGGCGGCACCCAGGCGGTCAGCAGCGAAGCCGAATTCACGGTGACCGTGCGCTCGGCGCTGGACCAGACGGTCACCAAGCGCCTCGCCCTCAAGGCCAACTACATTGAGCCCGGCGCGTGGATCCGCGAGAACGTCTACGAGGCGTCGCTCCACGACCTAAGCATTGACATGGGCCTGCGTGACGGCCGCGTCGCCAGCGACCTTGGCCTCTTCACCAAGGATGGCGCGAGCGACGACATTTCGTTCCCGATTCGGGTCATCAACCGGGGCAACGAGAAGGAGAGCGCAACCATCCAGGTCGAGGCCGGCTACGACGGCTGGGAACACAAGATTGTCTCCGTCGCCAACGTCCACCCGGGCAACACGTGCTCGCCGAACGACTCCCAGACCGTCGACACCCGGCAACTGCGCTGCCAGGCCGGCGTGTACGACGAAATCATCGCCAACGTTGTCCTGACGCCCCCGGCGGATGTGACGCTCGGCGAGCGGCACTCGGTCCAGGTGTTCGCGTCCGTTCCCGGCCAGGAAGGCGTGGTTTCGATTTCCAAGCGCGTCACGGCGCGCGTGGTCGGCACCTTCGACTACGACTTGCGCTCGGCGAGTCCGCTCCAGCAGGTTGCCTTCGGCCAGTCGGTGCGCTTGCCGTTCACCATCCAGAACTTGGGCACACAGGGCGACACGTTCCAGATTCAACTGGCCAACTCGCAGCAGACGGCGGGCTGGACGCCCAGTCTCAGCCTGACCAACGTCTTCGTTCCGGCGCTGGCGCGCTGGCACGGTTTCGTGACCGTGACGCCGCCGGCGGGGATCCTGCCGGACGCGCCGGCCACCCAGTTCCAAGTGCTGGTCACCAGTACCACGACCCAGGAATCGAAGATCGTCACCGTTAGTGCCAAGGCGATTGCGGCCACCGAGGATTTCTTCGTGTTTGGCGACCCCGAGTCGAATCTGATCCGACGCGCCGAACCGACCTCGATCTTCGTGAAGGTGAGTGACCTCACCGGCAAGGAAAAGGCGACGGTGACCCGCGTCGGTGGTCTGCCGGAAGGTTGGTCCATGACCAACGTCAAGAACGTCGACCTGCCGTTGGAACAGGGTCAGGCAAGCGCCGAGTTCAAGATCACGGCGCCGGCCGATGCCCTTGGCACGAGCCGCCTGCCCATCCGCTTCAAGGCGACATCGGGCGACTTGTCGCAACAGGCCGACGTGATGATCAACCTGGCATCGAGTTACGGCGTTGGTTTGGCCACGCCGGACGACAACGCGACGCTCATCCAGGCCGGTAGCCATGCGAACTTCGTCCTGGAGGTCACCAACCGCGGCCTGTCCCAGGACACGATCGACATGTCGGGCCTCATTGGCTTGCCAAGCGGCTGGACGGCGTCCTTCTCCCCGTCCTCGGTTCCCCTGCAGCCCCTGGAGTCGCGGGATATCACGCTAACCGTGAACGCCCCGGCCGGCGCTACGCCGGGCCAGCAACTCGAGCTCGTCGTGTTTGCCAGCAGCCTGGGTGATGACACCCGCGGCGCCAGCGTGACCGTCAAGCTGCACGTCGGCTTGGTCAAGCTGGACATTACGCCGGTGGCCGACCCCGTGTACGCGGGCCCGGAGTCGCGGCCCGGCCACACGTTGCTTCTGAAGAACAACGGCACGCTTCCCCTGAAGAACCTCGTCCTCAGCAGCGATGGCGGAACGTTCGACAGCCAGTTGGACGCCTCCTTCAGCACGGCGGTCTTCGAGGAGATCCTGCCAGGCGATGTCCGTGAGACGCGGCTGAGTTTCCAGTTGCCCCCCGACATCCGGCAGCGCGCCAACGTCCCCGTGGAGGTGGAAGCCACCTCGACTCTGGACGCCTTGGCGAACTTCAAGGCGAGCAGCACGACCAACACGGTTCTGTTGCCCTACGAGGAGCGGGATGTTGACCGGGACGGCTTCAGGGAATACGCCGTGGACGCCAACCGGGACGGCCGCGATGGCAAGGAGGCGTTCGCGGAGTCGGCGAGTATCACGGGCGTGAAGACCACGTGCCTGTCCTGCACCGGCCTCGGCGAGCCGGGCCTGGCGCGGTTCCTGACCCCTGAGGCACGGGCGACCAAGCAAGTGGATGTTACCGTCAACAACGAGACCGTCAAGCGTCTCTCGTACGTGACCGATGCCAACGATGATGGCTCCCGGGACCTGTTCCTGGACACCACCGGCGACCAGTTGCCCGACCGGTACTGGGACGCCAACCGCACGGTGTTCCAGGACCTGACCCGCGCGACGCTGAAGCTGGAGGACCCTGCCCGACCGGGCGTCACCTCGGTGAAGGTCCTCGCGCTGCCCAAGGACGTGACCGGCGACGGTATCCTGGACTACTTCATCGATACCGACGGCGATGGCCTGGACGCCAACGGTGCCTTCAGTTTCGAGGCCGGCACCCTTGACGTGTTCTTCGACCTGACCACGGGCCGCTTCGGGAAGCTCATCCCGAAGGACATCAACAGCGACAACATCATGGACTACGTCGTCGACCTGAACGGTGACGAGCGGCCCGGCGACAACGAACCCGTGCTGTTTGCCAGCGCCGGCCGCCTGGCGAGCCTCCTGTTGGCGGACATGGACGGCGACGGCGCCCTTGATGAAGTCTACACGTACGAGGGGCGTGGCCCCAACTGCTTCATCCGGCGCGGTGTCGGAGCCGACGGCAAGTGTTTCGCCATCACCCTCAAGGACGTGACGCGCGACGGCAAGGACGACTGGACCTACGACATCGACGGCGATGGACGCATCGAGAGCTACTACGACCCGGTGACGGGCAAGAGTGGCAAGATCGACACGCAGTCGCAGTTTGTCCAGAGCCTCGTCGATTACTGGTACGTCGCGGCGCTGTTTGCCGTGGTGTCACTGTTGTTCATCGTACTCCTGGCGGTGACGCGGAGGTGATGGCACTGAAGCGCCTTTCCGGGCCTACGGTAGCGCTCCTACTGGTTGCCTCGACGGTCCTTGTGACGCCTGGCGCCCACGCCCAAATCGGTGGCCTGCCCCCGGTGATCCACTACGAGGAGACGTGGGACGACGGCTGCTCGGACAATCCTGACTGGATCCTGATTTCGCCGCCGCCGGCTCAGTTTGCACCTGGCGCAACGGGTTGGGGCACCACCTCGTCGGGAGGCGTCGGAGGAACGGCCGCGTGCCACAACATCATCCGGTCGCTGGGCAGCGGCCCGACCCAGCCCGGTTATGCCGTCAATGCCAACGCCCAGTTGCTCACCGCCAGCCCCTTGTCGCTGGTCGGCAAAACGGTCACGTCTTTCCAGATCTCCGTGAAAGGGGTGTCGACGCAGACGGCCGACCAGCTCCACATCGAGATGCGCGTGGTGGATGCGACGGATTGGACCATCCTGGCGACGCGCAGCGGCACCGTCTCCAACTTCGAGACGATCACCATCAGCGATCCCGGCGTCCTGCAGCCGTTCCAGGGCACCAGCATCGAATTCCGGGCGCGTTTCGTTTCCGATGATGATCCGGAGGTGCCGCCTCTGGCCGGCTGGACGGTCGACAACTTCCGGATCTACGTGGAGCCGCCCATCAATACCGGCGGCGACGGCGGCGACGGCGGTGACCCCGATCCGGAGGACCCGCCGCAAACCATTCGCGATTTCGTGACGGTCAAAGTGCGGATGCCCAACGGCGTCAGCGTCGACCGCGAAAAGCTTGACCTGATCGCGGATCAGGGCCGCAACCTCGTCATCACCATCGACCACCAGGGCGTCAGCGACTTCCTCAACGCCCGTGACCCTGGCCGGTACGATCCGGAGGATACGTTCCTGGTGGCCGCCAAGGTGGCCCTGGCGGGCAGCCCGTCGATCAACCTGGTGTTCGCCGAGAACAAGGTCGCCAAGACCTTCACGGCCGTGCTCCCGGTGAACCACCCGGACCTCACGGTGGGCGACTGGACCATCCAGATTCTCGCATGGCGTGACTTCGGGCCGCTCTTTGTTGAGGCGCTCGATCCTCCGCTGCCGCTCAAGGTCGAGGTCTCAACCATGCCCGAACCCCTTTCCGTGTGGCTTGCTGGCAGCGAGGGCCAGATCACGGTTTCGCCCATCAAGAAACTCGGCCGGGGCGACCGGCTAGACATGAACCTGACCGCGAGCAAGACCTGGCCACAACTGCAGAAGCTCACGTACCAGTTGAGCCAAGGCAACTCGAAGAGCCCCGAGCGCGCCCTCGAGTTCCCCTACACGCTGGACGTTGGCATCCTGTCCCTCCAGGGCTCGCAGCAGCTTGCCATTCGCGCGTACGACCGCGCGCGGCCGTCCAACGACCCGGACGGGACGGATGTCGCGAAGATCGTCATCCCTCTCGTGGTGGATACGTTGGATCCCGTCTTCACGGTGACCGTTCCGGACGAGGTGTTCCAGGGCCTGCCCTTTGATGTCCAGGTGGATGTCGTTGAGCAATCGGCCTTCAGCACGCGGGTTCGCTTCAACAAGACGGACAAGGTCGTGCTGGGAACCGGCAGCGAGACCGTGTTTGCCCTTGGCCGGTCCGCCAATGTCACGGGACAGCTTCCGCTCTTGGTGGAGGTCATCGACGAGGTCGGCAACCGCGCCTCCAAGATTCTCCAGATGGATGTGAAACGCTTGCGCGTCGACACCGTCATGGACAAGCTGGAGCGGACCGCGACAACGCCACTGCTCAGCGGCGACCTCGCCGCTTTCCGGGCGACTGCCAGTCAAGTGAACGGCAAGACCGCCATTCCCGCAGACATCGTCATGACCGCGCCGGGCTTTGAGGCGTCCCAGCGCGTGCAGTTGGAAATGACGGGAACCAAGAGTGTCGTTCAGGGCTCGATTTTCCCGCCGGGACGTCACACGGTCACCGCGTCCGTGGGCGCTCCTGCGTGGATCACGGAGACCAACACCACGAACCAGGCGCTTTCCACGTCGTTCGAGGTGTTCCTGGGGCGCGTGGTCACCGAGGATGAAACGTACCACATCCGGGTCAACGAGGTGGGCACGCCGGCCTCGGCGGTCAACTTGGCCACGGACGGGGAGACGTACGACCTGACGATCGCCGAGCGGTTCAACGCGTACTGCCAGGGGTCGGTGTTCGTGTTCACGGTGGGTGTCGACGAGTACTGCTGGGACCCGCTGTCCAGGACCACTGACTTCACCGCCGACACGGACGAAACCGACACCACGGAGGATGAGGATTCTCCCGGGTTGGGCCTGGTGCTGCTGTTGGCCGCCCTGGGCGCTTCGGCCGCGGTGCTGCGGCGGCGCCAGCGGTGAGGTCTTGTACCTGGACAGGTAGGGCCCGTCGTTGACGTACCGTTGCCGTTTCCTGGGCGCAGCCGAGGACATAGGTAGGCTGGGCTTCGTTGTGGAAACGCACGGTCAGACGTTCCTGTTCGACTACGGCATCGCCCCGGACAAGCCGCCGCTCTATCCTTTGGAGGCGCCGGCCATCGACCAGGCTTTCCTGACGCACGCGCACCTGGATCACTCGGGGATGGTCCCGTGGCTGGCGGCGCACACGGATGCCAGCGTGATGACGACGCCGCCGACGGCGGAGGTTTCGGCGCTGATGCACCGCGATTCGCTCAAGATTGCACGCATGGACGGCTTTCCGGAACCGTACGGCGACAAGGACATCGAGGAGCTGGGCCGACGCTACGACTACATGGATTTCCGCATGCCGCGGCGCGTGGGGTCGATGGAGACGCGCTTCCACTCGGCCGGCCATATCCCGGGCGCGGCCCAAGTGGAGTTGCGTGGCGACAGCAGCCGCATGGTCTTCACCGGCGACTTGTACACGCACGATCAGCGCCTCGTGAAGGGGGCCAAGCCGGTGCGCACGGACGTTTTGTGCATGGAGACCACGTACGCCGGGCGCGAACACCCGGATCGCCGCGACACCGAGCGGGAGTTCGTCGCCTTCGTGGACGACGTTTCCCACCGCGGCGGCACCACCATCGCTGGCGCGTTTGCCATCGGCCGCGCGCAGGAGTTGGCGATGGTGCTCGCCGACCAGGGTTTTGATGTCTGGATGGATGGCTTGGGCCGCACGGTGAGCCGCGTCTACGCGCAGCACCCGACGTACCTGGCCGACTCCAGGCGCTACGAGCGCGCTCTTGGCCAAGTCAAGTATGTTCGCGGGCACCGCAACCGAGCGAAGGCGTTGCACGATGCCGACGTGATTATCACGACCAGCGGCATGCTGGAGGGTGGTCCGATCCTGTACTACCTGGACAAGCTGCGCAACGACAAGAAGAGCGGCGTCGCCTTGACGGGCTACCAAGTGAGCGGCACCAACGGCCGTATGCTCAAGGACGAGGGCAAGATCGACTTGGACCCGCGCGACCCCGGCAAGAACATCCGGCCGGTGGCCTGCGAGGTGCGCCACTTCGACTTCAGCGCCCACGCCGGCCACGCCGACCTCGTTGACTTCGCCAGGCGCTCGAAGGCGGAGGACATCGTGTTGTTCCACGGCGACAACCGCGAGGCTTTGGAGCCGGAATTGTCGGATTTCGCGACGGTCCACATGCCCAATCGGGGCGAGAACTTCACGATCGGCTGAGGCACCACGCTGCCACCTCCTTGCGCCGGGGCTTAGTACCCCGGCGGCGTGCCGGCTCTCGTGCCCCGCCCCGCGCCAGCAGGCCTGATTCTCGCAGCCGGATTTGGTTCCAGGCTGGGCTACGACACGCCCAAGGCGCTCATCGACTGGGGCGAGGGCGCCATCGTTGACCACCAGATCGGCCGCCTGCGCCAGGCGGGCATCGAGGACATCTGGATCGTGGTGGGGTTCCAGGCGGAGCGTGTGCGAAAGCACGTTGAGGCGTCATGGGAGGGGGTGCGGTTCGTCGACAACCCCGCCTACATGGACACCAACACGGCGAAGTCCATGCTCATCGGGCTGCGCGCCCTCGGCCCCGGCTCGGTGCTGACGCTCAACGGCGATGTGGTTTTCGACGACGGCATCCTGCAGATGCTGATGGCGGACCGGGAGTTGACGGCGCTGGCCGTCGACCCGCGCGTCTGCGGCGAGGAGGAGGTCAAGTACCGGCTGCGTGGCGGCCGCCTGATGGCGTTGTCGAAGCAGGTGCACGGCGATGGCGAGTCGGTGGGCATCAACCATTTCGCCGGCGGCGACCGTGAACTCCTGGAGCGGGCCCTGGATTACGTGGAGGACCAGGCGTACTTCGAGCGGGCCGTGGAGCACATGCTGCCCTTCACGGCGCGGCCCGTCTCCTGCGTGGACATCGGGGAACTGCGTGCGATGGAGATTGATTTCCCCGAGGATTTGGCAGAGGCGCGACGCTTGTTCGGCCGCTAGCCGGAAAGCCGGCCGCCGCGGCGCCCGCGCCCGCTCGGCCCCCGGGCGGCGGCTTGCTACGAGTGGCTCGCGTGGATGCGCCAGGCGGACAGGTCGCGACCCAGCCAGTCCTCCAAGGCGTCAATGTCGTCGACGAGCCGCTCGTAGACGCGGCCGGCCAACTCCGGGTCGAGCGGCGGGTAGCGGGCGTCGCGGCCGCGGCCCTCCCACAACCACCGCTTGAGGCCGCGCCGGATGGCCACATCAACGACCTTACCGGCCCCCGCACGTCGCAGGTACTCGGCGGCGCGCGCCGCCCCCGCCTGCCCCGTGCGGGTGCCCGGGGTTGGTTGCACGACG
>JBFJYU010000011.1:0-23441 GCA_041622435.1 Thermoplasmatota archaeon
GGATCTCTTCGAGATCTGGGATCCGTTCAGCCCGAAGGACGCGGGAGACTCCGTCAAGTACTGGGGTAAATTCAAGGTCAGCGTTGATGTTGACTGGCTGGATCCCAACACGGTTCCTGGCGCGGGTATTGCTCGTCGGGCGCTGAATCTCGTGGCAAAACTTGGCCTTTGTTTGGACCAGGAAGATGACTTCGGCTTCAAATTCAGCGCCGAATGGGGGCACGAGGCGGAATCAGCCAAGAGCGAGTGGACGACCGAATTGTCCCTGGGTGGAAGTTTCAGTCTGCTGGGTCAGGGTGCGGGCGCTTCCGGCAAGGGAGCCGGAACGTGGACGTTCGCCGGCGGCGATTGGCATTTGTCCGGCCTGAGCGCATCGGCGAGCGCGAGCTTCAGCCTGTCCTGCAACGTGATCAACGCGCTGCTTGGGCTGATCAACACGGTGGCACCTGGCGTTGGCACGGCGATCGTTGAATTCAACAAGAAATTCGAAGTGGTAGCTTTTGTCTTGTCGATTGGGCCCAAACTTTCGATCAAATTGGCCTTCAAGGAAGGCATGCCGAAGTTGTTGGACATTTTGCCGCTCCAGGAAGCCACGATCGGTGTGAGTGCCGTGGCGAGCGCGGAGGCGAGCGTCGGCTTCAAGAGCGTGGCGCGAGCGGGGGCGACGTTCAGCGGCGACTTCATTGTGCAAGCGGGTTACACGGGGCAGCCGCAGCGCGTGGGGTTGACGAAGATCGGCTTTTGTTCATCCGGGTGCGGATTGGAAGTGTGGGCGAAGGTCAAGTTCTGGTGGATCACCGCCGAGAAGACATTCGTTGACGAGAAGGTCTTCGACAAAGGCGAGTTGATCTGGCCGAAGTCGGGCTCCAGCAGCTTGGGCCTGGCTGGCGGGGACGGGTACGCTACCGCCGAGGCTCCCCCGGTCCAGGATCGGGTCACGTTCTCGGCGGGAGCGGCACCGCCGCCGCACGTGTTCCTGGCCTCCGATGCGCTGGCTTCCGGGCTGCCCGCCGAGCGGGCGACGGCGGCCATCGCGGTGGATGCGTCGGGCAACGTGTTCCTTCTCTACGACATGGACAACATGGCGCAGTCGGTGACCGGAAGCCCGGACATCGGCGGCGCGGCGCTGGTTGACGGCGCCTGGACTGACGGCGTTCAGTTCACGAGTCCCTTCATTGACGCGACGCCACAGGTGGCCCTGACCCCCGATGGTCGCGGCATCGCGGTGTGGGAGCGCATCACCGACGAGTTGGAGCCGACGGACAATCCGATGGATCACCTGGGCAGCACGCGCATCATGTACTCCGTGCGCGACATGGATGGGGCGTGGAGCACGCCCCGCGTGATCGCCCACGGCGGCATGCAGTTCGCGCCGCGCGTCGCCCTGTCCGAGGACGGCTTGTCCGCTGCAGTCAGTTGGCTGGAGGACCTGGACGGCGACATCGAGACGGACGACCGGGTCCCGGTGGTCGCGGGCATCATCGACGGCACGCGCCGCAGCCTGGAGCGCCTGGATCGGCCCGGTGCCTACGGTGATGCGCCCAACGTGGTCGTGCTGCCCGGCGGCACCGCGCTGGCGGCGACCATTTCACTGGACGATCAGGGTGGTACGCGGTTGGACCTGCGCGCCGGTCTCCTCGCGACGGGCGGCTGGAGCGACCCGCTGCCGCTGGCGATGCAGGACCAGGCGCCGTCGACGCCGCGCATGATCCTTGATGCCAACGGCCTGACGGTGAGTTGGATCGAGAAGGTGGATGGCGCCCACACGTTGGTGGCGCGCACGGCGCCCGGCGCGGCGGTCGCGGAGTTCCTGGCCAGCCGCAGCCTGGCTGCCATCGAGCCGGGCGCGCTGTCGCTGGGGCCCCGCACGAACGTGCTCCCGGACGACGGCGTCAACCGGTTCCTCGTGGACCCCGATCTGGTCTCCGATGGGTCCGGCCTGTTGACGTATGTCTGGTACGATCCTTCGCTGCGCGCAGTCCAGAGCTTCACGTTTGACCCGAGCCACACGGACGCGGTGGTCGGTGCCACGGCGCTGGCCGCAGAGGCCCAGAGGCCGCTTCCGGATGCGTCGGACGTGGCCAAGTTCGTGCCCGTGCCACAGGATGCCAGCGACGCGGCCGAAACGGCGGGCGACGCCGGGGCGCAAGTGTCCGCGGTGATCCCGTCGCCGGGGCGGTCCGTGGTCACCCTCGCCGAGGGCACGTTCCGCAGTGTCGACGCAACGTACCGCGCAACGACCGATTCGGTGCTGGTTGCCGCGACGCGCGAAGCTGGCGCTGCCGGGATGGACTTGCTCCTGATGGAACGGTTCCTGGGCGGCGACCCCGAGGTCGTCGACGTGCGCGCCGAGCCCGCGAACCCGGCGCCCGGCGAGGCCGCACGCGTGGTGGCGCTGGTGCGCAACGCCGGCGAGCGCGCCATGAACCCCGTCCCCGTGACCTTCACGAGCAACGACGCAGTCATCGGCGCCGCGGTCGCTCCGGTGCTGGCCGCCGGCGAGACGGTTGAACTGGACTTCGACTGGACGGTTCCGAACCAGAGCGTGTCCAACCTTTTGCGCGCCGAGGCCGACCCCTGGGACGCGCTGCCCGATACCGACACGTCCAACGACCTCGCGATGCGGCATGTGACGCTGCCCGACCTGGCCGTCACCGATGTGATTTCATCGGCGGTCCAGGGCGGGCTCGAACTGGTGGCCACCGTCAACAACACCGGCACGCTGCCGGCACCTGCGGCACCCGTATCGTTCACGGACCAGGAAGGCAATGTGGTTGCAACGGGCGCCGTGGCGGCCCTGGCTCCCGGCGAATCCGGCGCCGTGGCTGCGGGCGCCCCGGCCAGCCGCCTGCAAGGTGGTCTGCACATCGTGACGGCCACGATTGACACCGCCGGCTTCGACGACTTCGACTCGGCCAACGACGCCGGCGACGGCGCCGTGAGTGTTGCGGCGGACCTGGTGCTGGTTTCGGCCAGCATGGGCGAGGTGGTTCGCGGCCAGCCTGCGACACTGCTGGCCAACGTGCGCAACGACGGCGCCATCGCGAGCGGCGCCACCGAACTGGTGGCCAGCCTGGAGGACGGCGAGGTGGCCCGCGTGGCCGTCCCCGGCATCCAGCCCGGTGGGGCGATCACCGTGCGCGCGATGTTTGCCGTGCCCGACGGGCCGCAGGTTCTGCGCGCCGACCTGAACCCCGATTTGCTGAGTGCCGAGCGCACGACGACCAACAACGTCCAACGCGTCTCCTTCGAGGCGCAGGCGGCGCCGTTTGCCTACGTCGATGAGGCCAGTCTGTCCTACACCGCCGACGGCGTGGTGGCCCGGGTTCACAACGGCGGCCAGAGCCGCTTGTCGGTCGCCGACTTTGGCATCTACCGCGGCGAGCCCCAGGACCGGCCCAAGTACGGGAAGCTGTTCGTGACGCGCGTGGACAACCTGTTCGCCGTCGCGGGTGTAGCGGGGGTTGCTGGCCTCGAAACCGGTAGCACGGCGCTTGCCAACGACAAACTGGTCATCAAGCAGACCTCCCCCGACAAGCCCCAGACGGAGACGTACCTGGGCGACCTTGCCGCTGGCGAATACGTCAGCTTGCGCCTGGACCCCCGGGGCACGCCGCTGGAGGACATGCTGGATCACATGGTTGTGACCAAGCCCCTGGTGAGCATCCACAGCAGCAGCCACCCGCGACCCACCGAGGCGCGCCTCGGCAGCACGGCAGACCTGGGCTTCACCACCGTCGCCGGGCGCACCGTAGAGGGTTACTCCGTGGCCATCGACCAAGCCGAAGGAACCGTTCCTGACACGACGATTGACCAGACCGCCAACACGCTGAGCGTCAGCGGCCTCGACCCCGGCACCCACTGGGTCCACGTTCGCGCCAAGTTCGCCGGCGGCTGGACGGGCACCGACCACTACCCCCTGCGCGTGGCGGCCTCCGACGACCAGCCGCCCGCCACGGTACTCGTTGCACGGGCGCCGTCGGTGCGCTCGGACGACGCCATCACGGCGATTGCCACCACCGACTTTGTTTTGGAAGCCAAGGATGCCCGCAGCGGTGTTGCCGCCACCCACTACCGCGTTGACGGCGGCGCCCTGCGGGACTACACGGGTCCATTCCGCCTGCCGGTCGGCAGCCACACGCTGGCGTACTGGAGCGTTGACGGCGGCGGCAACACCGAAACCGCCCACACCATCGCCGTGACCATCGAGGACACGAGCGACGCCGCGGCGCCGCAGACGACGCTGCTGGTGCAGCCGGCCGCCGCGGCCGGCCTGTCCGGGCCCGTCCTGCCGGCGGGAGCAGCGTTTACCGCGCTGGCCGAAGACGTCTGGGAGCACCAAGTCTCCGAGCCCAGTGGCGTCAGCACCACATGGGTGGATGTCGATGGGGCCGTCAGCGCCGTGTCCGGGACCTTCACGGGCCCCACGTCCCCCGGCGCCCACACGATTCGGTACTGGAGCGAAGACGCCGCCGGCAACGTGGAAGCGGCTGGCTCCTACTCGTTCGAGGTGGACACGGCGGCCCCGACGGTCGCCATCACGGCACCCGAGCAGGACGCTGTCGTGGCGGGTGAAACCGTGTTCCGGGTGCTGGCCAACGACGACCGCGCCGGCATCCAGTACGTGAACCTGTACCGCGACGACGACTTCCTCGGCCAAGCCAGCCTCGTCGGCAGCCGTTACGAGTTGATCGTGGACACGTCCGAATGGCCGGCGGGCAACAACGACGTCACCGCCCGCGCCGTCGACAAGCTCGGCCACGAGGCCAGCGACACGGCGCGCGTGTACGCCGTCACCCGCAGTGTCACGGTGGTTCCCGACGCCGAAGAGAACCTCGAACAACTTCTTCCCCACGACATCCAGGAGGCTCGACCATGAGGACTTACACCGCGGCGGCCGTGGTCGCCATGATGATGCTAGCGCCCGTGACCGGGTCCCACCTGCCGGGGGCCCTGGCCACCCACGACGCCGACGGCGGCACCAGCCTGAGGCTGCTGATTGACGACGCGCGCGACGGGTCCTACACCTACACGCGCGCCGACGTGACCGGCACCAAAAACGTGGTCGCCGGCTTCCTGTCCGGTGTCAACCACCCTGCGGCGCAAGTCGTCGCCAACGGGCTGTCCGGGGCGAACGAGCCGATCACTGAACTGGGCGCCTACACCCACTCCTGGAGCCGCGATGGTGCCCCGATGCTCACCGTCGGCCTGTACGCCGTCCACCGCAACGAGGGGCTCCACCGGGTCCCCCTGGTGATTCTCGAAAACATCCAGTCCACGCCCCACCTGACCCAGGAACTCACGGCCCTCGCGCTCAACGACGCCGGGGACTTCGCCACGCAGATCCTGCCCTTCCTCCTGGAGCTCGCCCTCGCCGAGGCGTCGGGCCAGTTCGGCTCCTACCCGGCCGGCTCGTCCGTGGATTCCTTCCGGGACCGGCCCACCATCTATGCGTGGACCATCCACAAACAGGACGCCGGGCGCGACGTCTGGCAAGGATTTTACCTGGCCCGCACCGGCCACGCCGGCGGCGCCAGCTACGGGCCGGGAACCTTCGACGCCCACAAGCGCATGGACATCGGCGTCGCGCTGCGCATCGGCGGGGACACGACCCGCCTAGCGGGAGCCTACATCGAAACCACCCTTGAACGGGCGGCGACCAGCACGAGCCAGCACAGCGGGTACCGGTTCACCTTGGGCAGCTACTCGGACGCCGTCGGCTCAGTGCCACTGGCGACCATCGAAGCCGAAGACGACCGCATGGATTCCGGCGGCGACCTCATCGGCGCACCCCAGGACCAGGCGACCCGGGTCACGTTCGGCACGTGGGCCCGCGACGCGTTCCTGCCGCTGCTGGCCGTCGAAACCACGGCGGCCCACCGCAAGTACACCTGTCCCGCCCAGCCGGCGGACCAGCCCGGCATGATCACCAACTGCCTGGAACAGGAGCGCATCACGAGCATCGGTACCTTCGTGGACGGCGACTACCTGCCCCTGGCCGGCCTGCGCTACCACGGCGAACGGCTGCCACTGGTGGCCTGGGCCAGCGTTTGGCTCTCCGGCGGCGGCCCCGGCGCCCAGAACGCTGGCGACTTCGAGATCGACCTCGGGACCTTCCTCGACGGCGACTTCGTGCCGCTGGTCGGCGCCCATTACGACGACGCCTTCGTGGACGCGCGGCGGGTCTTCCAAATGATGGTGACCGTCGGCACCCACACCCCCCTGGGCTTCCAGGGGCTTGCGGCCGTGACCTACGACGGCGATCTGCCACTGGTCACCGCGTCCCCCGGCATCACCAGCGACAACCGCGCCCGCGCGGTCCCCTGGATGACCTCCGCCGGGACCTTCGCGCTGGACCGGTACGTTCCGCTGCTCGGGGTGCGCTACCTGCCGGCGGCCGAGGATGGCCGGTTCGAGCAGCAGCACCAGATCGCCGTTGGAACCTTCCTCGCCGACTACCATCTCTTCGTGCCCCTCGTCGGCGCGCAGTGGGACGGCGTCCAGGGGCCGGCCACGTGGACGCTCGACACGGCCCTCGGCGGTGGCCTCGGCGCCGCGGCAGGCGCCATCGACCTCAACACCGGCGTGTTCGTGCTGGGCACCTACCAGCACCTCGTCGGCGTCGAGAGTCGCGATGACTACGACAGCACCGACGGCGAGCACGCGGCCGAGCAGGAAATCCGGGCCGGAACGTACGATCTCGATGGCCGCTTCGTGCCGCTGGTTGGGCTCACCTACGGCGCCGAGGACGATGCGGTCGGGGCCCTGGGGACGGCCACCACGCTCGACGACGACGATGCCATGCGGGTGACCGTTGGCGTCTACGTCGCCGGCCAGTTCATGCCGGTGGCGGGCCTGACGCACGAGGGCCCATCCACGTCCGTGACCGTCTTGCCCAGCGCCTACTAGGCGGTGACAACCCCCGGCGGCCCCGGCGTTGTCGGGTCGCCGGGCTCCCGTCGGGCCGACGGCCGCCCGATGGTCCCGGCCAAGCCCAGCGCAGCCCACGCCCCTGCGGGTGACGTCACCTGCGCCCCGAGAGGGGTCCGGGCCCCTGGGCGGGCCTGAGGCCATCCAGTCACCCCTAAAGGGGAACGGCGGGCAGAATCAGGGGTCAGGACGGCCCGATCGGCGCCAGGCGCCTCCGGGCATCGGTGAACCATGGCTGAATCCTACATGCTGCCCGACGAGGACGAGCGTCTGCAAGCCCTGCGCTCGCTGGCGCTCCTCGACACGCAGCCGGAAGAGCGCTTCGACAGGGTGACGCGGCTGACGGCCCAGTTGCTCGACGTACCGGTAGCCATCATCTCGCTGGTCGATCGGGATCGTGAATGGTTCAAGTCGGTACACGGCACCGCGCTGCGCAGCACGCCCCGCCGGCACTCCCCCGCCAGCCTGGCGCTCCGGGAGTCGGTACCCCTGATTCTCCCCAACCTCCAGGGCGACGAACAATGGCGCGAGTACGGCATCCTGGAGGTTCACCGGGACCTTCGCTTCTACCTCGCCCGGCCCCTGCACGGCCCTGGCGGCTACCTGATTGGCACCCTCACGGCGCTCGACTCGCGCGCACGGCGCCCGACGCCGGCGCAGATGCAGGCGTTGGAGGACCTGGCGCGCATCGCGGAGCACGAGATCAACGCGGGCAACATCCTGGCGGCGCGCGAGGAACTCAACGACGTGCGCGCAGCCGTCGCCGACGAGGGGCGGTTCCTGCAGAACGTCATGGACCAATTGCCGGTCCACTTGGCCGTCCTGGACTCCGCCGGCCAGATCGAGCGCACCAACGAGGCGTGGCGCCGCTTCGCCGCCGAGAACGGCATGGCGAACCCCGACCTCGCCATCGGCCGCTCGTACGCCGACGTGATCCAGGGAATCAAGGGCGAACTCGGCAAGCAGGCGTGGCGCGTCGGCAACGTGCTCAAGGAAGTGCAGGCCGGCCGCCGCGACCACGCGGCCATGGACGTCGCCTGCCACACCATGGAAGGGCCGCGCTGGTTCCGCGCCGAGATCTTCCGCGAAGGCGGCCGCGGCAACACCCGCATCGTCGTCGTGCACGAGGACACCACCGACGAACACCTGGTGGACGACGCCGAGCGCACGGCCCTCGAACAGCAACTCGAACTCCAGCAGCTCAAGGCGATGGACCGTTTCAAGGGTCACTTGATCCAGGCGGTCAGCCGCGAGTTCAACCAGCCCCTGACGCCCATCCGGTTGCAGTTGCACCTGCTGCGCGAGCAGCCGGACGACCCGGAGCGGCGCGACAAGGCGCTGGAGATCCTGGACCGAAGCGTGGACCGCTGGGCGGCGCTCGTGGAGCAACTGCTCGACATCCTGCGCTTGCAGGACGTGCGCCGGCCGATGCAGCGGGTTCCGCTGGATTTGCGGGGCCTGGTGGCCGACGTGGTCACCGAGCAACGCACCCAGGCCATCCAGTCGGGCGTACGACTCGACCTCAGCATGCCGGACGAGCCGCTTCCCGTCGAAGTGGACGAGGAGCGGCTGCATCAGGTGGTTGCGACGCTGGTGGACAACGCGTTGGGCTTCGCCGCCTCGGGAGGGCACATCAACGTCAGCGCCCGGCAAGGCGAGGCGGGCGTGGTGGTGCAGGTGACCGACGACGGCGAGGGCTTCGCGCCCGAGCAACTGACGCGTCTGTTCGCCCCGTTCAGGCGCCACGACCCAATGGGTGAGCACGCCGACACGGGGGTGGCGCTGTTCATTTGCAAGGGCATCGTGGAGCAGCACGGCGGCAGCATCTGGGTGGAGAGCGACGGCCCCGGCCGGGGTTCGACGTTCACCTTCACGATTCCGTTGCAACACGACTGGCAGGCGCCCGAGGTTGCTAGCCCCACCTCGACGATGCAACGCATGTCAGGCATCTCGGCCCGGGCGAGCGCCTAGACCCGCGAACGAGGCACTATCAGGCCTCGGGCCGTCGGGGTGGCCGTGAGGCAGGACAAGGCGTGGAGCGCCGGCCCGGCGGCGGACGGCAGCGGCCGGTTCAGGCGCAAGCAGTCGGAATTCCGCAGCCGCATCGCAGCAGGCGGGTCGACGCCGTTCACGCCGGAGGCCGGCCGGTACCACTTGTACGTGCAGTACGCCTGCCCGTGGGCCCACCGGACGCTCCTGGCGCGCAAGCTCTTTGGCTTGGAGGATGCCGTCAGCGTGGACGTGGTGGACTGGCGCATGCGTGGCGACGGCGCCTGGGTGTTCAACCCCGCCGAGCCCGGCTGCACGCGGGACACCATCGGCGGCGCCGAGGATCTGCAACAGGTCTACCAGCGAGCCGACCCTGACTTCGCGGGCATCGGCACGGTCCCCGTGCTCTGGGATCGCAAGGAAGCCACGATCGTCAACAACGAGAGCCGGGAGATTCTGCGCATGTTTGACGAGGCGATGTCGGGCGCGGTGGGCAACGGCCGGGACCTGCTGGGCGGCGGCCTGCGTGGCGACGTGGACGCCATGATCGACGCCAATTACGAGAGCGTCAACAACGGGGTCTACAAGTGCGGCTTCGCTCGGTCCCAGGAAGCCTACGATGAGGCGGCGGAGGTTTTGTTTGGCCGGCTGGAGGAGCTGGACGATCACCTCGACGGCCGGGAGTGGCTCGTCGGGTCGGGACAGGGCACACTAACGGAGGCGGACGTGTGCCTCTGGCCGACGCTGCTGCGTTTCGACCCGGTGTACCACACGCACTTCAAGACCAATCGCGCCATGATCCGCGACTACAGCAGCCTATGGGCGTTTGTGAAGCGATTCTACGCGCTTCCAGGCGTCGCGGAAACGGTGAGCCTGCGCCACATCCAGAGCCACTACTACTGGAGTCATACCAGCCTGAACCCGTACCGGATTGTGCCCCGGGGGCCGCCGATGGACTTCGTGAACCACGACGCCGGCGGCGCCCGGCAGGCGTGACGGCCGTCCCAAAAGCGCCGCAGCAGGCGGGGTTCCCTCAAGGCGCCGATGCCGGCCCTGACGAATCCACCGTCAGGCAATACAACTGGACATCCGGCCATTGATCGCGCTCGGTGCCCTGCCTCCCCGACCCACACCCCTCGTTGCCGGCATCGCCCGCGCCACTGACGGCGGCGCAGGCCACCGAACTGCCGTGCTCGCTGGCCAACGCGGGGAACAGGGGATTCACGTCCCCCTCGGGAAAGTTGTCCCAGCCGCAGTACTCGGCGTCGTTGCTCGCCTCGCCGGTGCCGCTGGCCGCGATGCAACTCACGCTCAGGCTGGCGCCGGCGGCCGCGTAGTTCTCGCCGCAAGCGTAGAAATCGTCGTTGGCGGCGTCCCCGGTGCCACTGACGGCAACGCAGTGCAGGCCGTCATCGTAGCCACATCCGTTCCCGGCGCCCGCGTTGCTGGCACTGCCGGTCCCACTGACGCTGAGACAACTCGCCTGCGCCATGACCCAGCATCCCGGCGCCCAGTGCGTGCTGGCGGGGCCCGTGCCGCTGGCCGCGATGCAGCCGGCGTGCAAGGGGTACGCCTGAATGCCGCTGCAATAACGGCCTGCCTCGGAGCGCGCCTCTCCGGTCCCACTGGCGGCCACCCCGCCACCGTAGGTCGTGGCATCGCCCGTGCCACTGATGGCCGCGCACGGGTCGGCGCAGGTGCCTTCCCACTCGCGTGCGCTGGGGCTCGGCGACCCGGACGACGCGTTGCCGGTGGCGCTCACCGCCAGGCCCTGCGAGCAGGCATCCTGTGTGGTTTGCACATCCAGGGTCTCGTCACAGTCGGCGGCCACGGGCGGGACCCACAGGGCCAACACCAAGGCGGCGGCACACAACACAGCGCGCGGCATGCACAACCATCCGCTTGCGAGCCTTAGGACTTGGTGTACCCCGGGGTTCCCTCCGCAGGGGCACGCCTGCGCGGCCATGCATGTCACGGCGCGGCCGCACGCAGCCACCACAACCCCCATGGCCGGCCGGCCGCATGGTGGCTCATGCGAATCGTCCTCGTCCTCCTCGTTGCGCTGCTGGCCGGCTGCTTTGGCTCCCCGTCGGGCGCGGACACGGGTCCGGGCCCTGAGCAGGTCACGGGGGAGCCCGGGTCGGGCGTGCGGCTGGTCAAGGTCGTGGACACGGGCCCGGCCCTGCTCGACATGGTGCCGCTCGGCGACGGGTCCGGCGGACTGCTCCTGGTGCATCAGAAGGGCCAGATCGACGTGCTGCGAGGAGGTGCCCTCAGCGACTTCGCGGACCTGTCAGCTCGGGTGAACGCCGGCAGCAGCGAGCGGGGCCTCCTTTCGATCGCCTTGGCTCCCGACTTCGCGACGACGGGCCTCCTCTACGCGGACTACACCGGCGCTGGCGGAGCCACCTACGTCAGCCGCTTCAGCGTCGTCGACGGCGTGCTCGACCCGGCCAGCGAGGAGGTCCTGCTGAGCGTCGACCAGCCGTTTGCCAACCACAACGGCGGCCACATCCTGTTTGGCCCCGATGGTATGTTCTACGTCAGTCTTGGGGACGGCGGCGCCGCCGGCGACCCGATGCTCAACGGCCAGAACCCGGCGACGCTGCTCGGTAGCATCCTACGCCTGGATGTGTCCGGCGAGGGCCCCTACACCGTGCCTTCGGACAACCCGTTCGTGGGCGACCCAACCGGCGCGGACGAGGTGTGGGCGTACGGCTTGCGCAACGCGTGGCGCATGAGTTTCGACACCGTGGGGAACGAGAGCTGGTTCTGGACGGCCGATGTGGGCCAGAACGCGTGGGAGGAGGTCAACCGCGTCCCGGCTGACGCCGCCGCCGTCAATTACGGCTGGAACATCTTCGAGGGCAGCCGCCACTACCCAGCCGGCGACCGCCCCATGGACGTGCCAGGCCTCACGTACCCCATCACCGAGTACGATCACGACGCCGGGTGCAGCGTCACGGGCGGCCACGTCTACCGCGGCGCCTCCGTACCCGACCTGGCTGGCCGATACGTCTTCGGCGACTACTGTTCCGGCACGATCTGGAGCATCCCTGCGAACGCGACTGGCCCCGTGGAGCCCGAGGTGCTGCTGGAGACCGAGTTGCGGGTCAGCGGCTTCGCGATCGACGAGGCCGGCGAACTGTACGTCCTGCACCACGGCGGCACCCTGTACCGGTTCGAGGCGGGGTCCTAGTTCGGAACGGGTCCCGTGACGCCGATGCGCATCCCGGCGCGGTTGTCGCGTGGGTTCGGGTCGTCGAGATCCGAGCGCACGACCATGCGGCTGGTGAGCCGGCTGGCGTCCGGCTCGGCCTGGAAGGTGATGGTCCACTGCGTGGTTTCCCCCGGCTCCACGGTGCCCACGTCGCACGTCAGCGTTGGACGCCGGACGCCCCATTCCATGGCGCAAGGAACTTGTTGGGGCACGGGCGGGGGGGGTCCTCCCACCCCCGAGTGGGTCATCCCTGAAACGACGAAATCCAGGTCGAAGAGGTGTTCGATGGCAAGCGGAAGGGCCTGTCGCGCCGACGCCGGCTCCACGCGGTAGAGGCCGCCGTCAGCCAGCGCCATCGTCATGCCAGCCCCTCCACCCCAGGCCAGCGCTGTCGCCTGGCTCGCCTCGCGGACGACGGCGTCGGTGTCAAACGCCAAGCGGGTGCCGCGCGCGGGGTTGACGCCCTCAAAGACAAGGGGGTCCTGGTCCAATCCGCCGGACGCGTGGTACAAGACGCCCGTCTGGGGGTTGAAGGCCAGCGCCTCGCCCGCGTCGGGCGTGTTGAGCTCAACCATCAGCGTCGCCGCCGCCGTGGACGGGTCGATCCTGTAGATGCACGACGCGCAGGTGGGGTCGTGGTCCCCGGTCAGACCGTACAGGGGCGCGCTGTGTCCCCTGGCCGCCGGGGTGGGCCCAAAGGCGAGGGCAGCCAAGTGGAGGCCCGTGTCCCCCACCGGGGTCGCGGAGCCCAGGTAGCGATCGACGATGGCCAATTCGCTCGTGGCCTGACCGGCGAGTTTGAGGGCGACAAAGACATCGCTCGTCCCGGGCCGGATAGAAATGCCATGGGCTCCCACCACGGTTTCGTCGGTCATGGTCATGGCCACGCTCGCTCGAAGCTCGCCGGTTGGCATCGTGACGCGTCGGAGGCGCTCGTCGTCGGCCGCCACGGCGAAAATCTCCGTTACGGTGTGATCGCGGCTGTCGGCATGGACAAGCCCGTGGCTCATGCGCTGCGTGAAGCGGGCGCCGGTGGCCGCGTCGGGACCGTTGTTGGTGACTTGCATGGTCACGTCGAAGCTTGATCCGGATTCCACGGTCCTGGGGGTCACGGCGTGCAGGACTAGGTCCGCGCTGGCGCCGGGATCAGCCGCTAGGGCGACCGAGGGCAGGATGAATAACAGGGCGGCGCCCATTGTGATGGCGCTGGGCCAACGCTTGTGTCGATGGGAGAATGACATCAGCCTGACCACAAGCCGGCGTGACAAAAATTTTATCCCCGGCGCGCCGGAGAAGTGGTACCTGGTTGGGGCGAAGACGCGTGATGGTGCCCTGGGTGGCCGGCTTGGCCCGCTTGGCGGGGCGCCCCCGCCGTTCGCCTCGTTGGCTCGGGGTCCAACGCGAACCCAAGGCCCAACCGAAAAGAATTTGTTCAGGGTTGGCGGAAGCTGCGCGTGCAGGACGGTTCGCCGCCGGGCCGGCGGCACTTCGTTGTCACAGGAGCCTCGGGGTTCCTGGCCCGCCACGTCGTCGCCCAGCTTGCTGAACAGGGCCCGGTGACGGCGTGGGTGCGCCCCGGGCGCGATATCCCGGATTGGCTGCGCGGCCACGAGGTGGCGCGGGCGGACGTGACGCGGCCGGGGTCCCTGCCGCCGTTGCGGCCGGGCGCCACGATCCTCCACCTTGCAGGGATCGCCGATGTGGGCCGGTGCGAGCGCTACCCGCGCCAGGCGATGCGCACCAACGCCGAGGGAACCCTCAACGTTTTGCGCATGGCGGCGGCGGCCGATGCCCGTGTTGTTCTGGCCAGCACGGCGCAGGTGTATGGCCCGCTCGCGGGCCGCATCGATGAAGCTCGTGTGCTGGCGCCAACCAGCGTGTATGGCGCCACCAAGGCCGCCGCAGAACACCTGCTGTCTGCCTTCCGGGATCGCGTTCCCGGCGTCGCGCTCCGGTTCTTCAACCTTTACGGGCCGGGGCAGGCCCCGTACGCGGTCATCCCCGCCATCGCGGGGCAGTTACGGGACCCCGGCGCCGATGCCCTGCGCCTCAACGCCCTGGCGCCCCGGCGCGACTTCCTCTGGGTCAAGGACGCCGCCGACCTCGTCGTCCGCGCGGCCCTCGGCGACGCAACGGGCGTGGTCAACGCCGCCTCCGGCCACTCACGCACCATCGGCGAGGTCGCCCAAGTGGCGCTGGACGTGTCCGGGCGGCGCGTGCCGATGGAGGCGCCCGAGGGGGCCCCGGAACCCGACTTCCAGGCGTCCATCCAGCGGGCCCGCGAGCTCTTCGGCTGGCGCCCAACGACCCCCCTCGAGGCGGGCCTGGCCACCCTCCTAAATTCCGACTAGCCGCAGTAGATGGCGCCCACGATCCACTCCAGCCACCAGGGGCCGCAGCCGCCGCACTCCCCGGTGCGGTAGCAGGACTCCTTCAGGGAACCGTACTGGGGGTTCGTGGGGTCGTCAAGGGTATCCTGGACATCGTCCATCACTGACTGCGCGGCGCCCGGGGCCGACGCGGCGAAGACCACCGCCAACGCGACCAGGCAGAGCAGGAGTATGCGCATGCCCGGCCACATGGCGCGTCGCCTTGAAGCCTTGCGCGCACGCAAACGCGCGGTTGCAGCCAGCCCCCCGGCTACGCCTGGCGCGGCTCAAGCCGACCAAAACTGCCCAGGGTCACGATACCTGGAGCGCCGTCAAGGCTCTCCCGGCGGCCGTCGGCGTGAAGGACATCGCCGGTCACGCTGGCATCCAGTTCCAGGTCCACGCCCCAGCACGTCCACCGCCCGCCCCACACAGGAAAACCCGTGCCGCCGTAGGCGCTCTGGCGAGGCAGGTTTGGCCCCGCCTGCAGCGTCATCGCCGCTGTGTGAACCGGGCCCTCGGACGCACGCAGAAGGCCCTCCACCCGGCGCCCGCCGTCGGCCTCGGCGATCCCCAGATCCCTTGCACCCACACGGATGCAGGCGCTCTCCGGGTAGCGCTCGGCCATGAACGCCGCGCCGGCCTCGTCGTTCACGTACACCGTCGCCGGCTCCGCCGTCGAATCGCCCAGCACGATGAAGCAGTCAAAGACGCCGTGGGTCGGGCTCCTGATCCGGCACCATTCGAAGCGGCCCGGCACGTGCGCAAACGGCGCGAAGAACTCGTACACGGCGTCGGCCGCGCCCCCTTCTGTCACGCACCCCGCCAGGGGCCCGCTCCTGATGGGATTGCCGAAGCGCCCCGGGCCCGCTTGTGGGAGGCCCCGTGTGGGGCCTGGAGCAAGCCGGCCCCGACGCCATGGCTTCATAGGCCCAACGGCCAACGTGCTGGCGGTGACATCATGTCTCTCGTAACCCAAGGCCAGGCAACCCGCACAGGCTCGTCCGTCCATGCCCACCGCACCGCCAAGGTGGTTGAGCTCGTAGGCTGTTCCACGAAGAGCTTCGAGGATGCCATTCAATCGGCCATCGCAGACGCCCAAGCCACCACGCGCGACATCACGGGCGCCCATGTGCAAAACATGAGCATCAAATGCGAAAACGGCAAGATCACGGAATACAAGGTTGACATGAAGATCGCCTTCGGCATCGAGCGCACCTAGAACGCGCCGCGATCGCCGCTGATCGCCGCTCCCTTTTCCCCCTCCAACAGCCCTGCCAGAGGTGCCTTGGGCGGCCGCCGCAGGCCCTCCAAACCGGCTCCAGCCAACAGGAAAGGCAACCCGGTTACCTTTTCTACCACGTTTTTGCTGAACGAACGGGATCGGATCGCACTCGACACAGCTTGGCTTCGGCTGGCTGGCCCAGCATGGGCCCTGCAAGCCACAAGAGCCAAGGACTGGCAAGTGCACGCTGAACCTGTATCGGTGGAGCATGCATCTCAAGCAAGTCCACATGGAGAATTTCAAGAGCTTCGGGCGAAAGCTCACTGTTCCGTTCGAGCAGGGCTACACTGGCATCACGGGCCCGAATGGCTCTGGCAAATCCAACATTGGTGATGCCATCCTGTTCGTGCTCGGCCCCAACTCGCCCCGCGCGATCCGGGCCGGACGGCTCACGGACCTGATCTTCAACGGCGGCCAGCACGGCAAGGCGGCGTCCTACTGCCTCGTCAGCCTGTCGTTCGACAACCGCGACCGGACCATGCCGGTCGAGGCGGACGACGTGACGCTGACGCGCAAGGTGCGCCGGCGCCCGAACAAGGACGACCCCGACGGCTACGTGTCCAATTTTTACGTCAACGATCGCGCCTCGAAGAAGCGTGAATTCGTTGATTTGTTGAACCACGCTCGAATCAGCGCCGACGGGTACAACATCACCCAGCAGGGCGACGTGCTGCGCATCTGCCAGATGAGCAACGTCGAGCGGCGCAAGATCCTGGACGACATTGCCGGCGTCACCGCGTTCGACAAGGACATCGACCAGGCCAACGCGCGCCGCTCGGAAGTGGAGGCGAACCTGGAGCGCATCGGGATCGTTCTGGACGAAATCGCCGGCAGCCTGAAGCGCCTGGAGCGCGAGAAGGAGGCGGCGACCAAGTACAAGGCGCTCCAGGAGGGCATCCAGCGCACGAAGGGCCTGATGGCCCTGCGGCGCCGCGACGACGTGGCCGGCCAGATCACCCAGGTACGGTCCCAACTGGAGCAGTTCACGGGGGAGCGGGAGAAGCTGGATGGCCAGCTCGGCGAATTGAAGGTGCGGTACAAGGAGACGCAGCGGCAGTTTGCGGAGGCGGAGCAGAAGATCCGCGAGGAGGGCGGCGAGGAGGCCCGCAAGCTCCAGGACCAGATTGAGCAGGTGCGCGACCGGCTGGTCCGGATGGAGGAGAAGATCAACTACGCGCGCATGGAACTCCAGGGCGGCGCGGAGGATTTGCTGCCGATCCAGGATGAACTGCGGCGTGTGCAGAAGGAACTCGGCGTCACCCAGAAGGTCCAGGCGAGCGCGGCCGAGGAGGCCCAGGAATCCGGCGCGTTGCTGGAGGCGCGGCGCAAGGAGCTGGATGGGGTGCGAGCCCTGATCAGCCAGTCCGACGCCGGCGCCATGAACCTGAACCGGGAGCTGGCGCAACTCAAGCAGGAGCACGAGCGCGGCCAGTTGGAATTGCACGAGGTGCGCCTGGAGCTGGACCGGCTGCGCGGGCGCCACGAGGGCCTGGAGCGCAACCGCGAGGAGTCGCTGGCGTCCCGCGACGCCGTGGACCAGGACCTGAAGGAGGTTACCTGGCAACTCGGCGAACTGGAGGGGCAGACGCAGGGCTCGAGCGCCAAGCGCAAGCAGCAGGAGCGTCGCCTGTTCGATCTTCGCAAGGCCCAGGCGGAGTTGACGAAGCAAAACGACGACCTGGAGCACCGCATCCGGCGGTTGCAGCGGGAGTTGGCCGAGTTGCAGGCCCGCCAGGAGGCGGCTGAGCGCGTTGGTGGCTTCGGGCGCGCCGTGCAGGTCGTGATGGACGCCCGCGAAAGGGGCCATTTGAGGGGCGTCATCGGCACCATCGCGGACCTGGCCAGTGCGGACGAGCGCTACCAGAAGGCGCTCCAGACGGCCGCTGGCGGCCGCATGCAGGCTGTTGTGGTGGAGGACGACGCGGCGGCTGCGGCGTGCATCGAATTCCTGAAGCAGCAACGCGCCGGCCGGGCGACGTTCCTTCCACTCAACAAGATGGTGCCGGGTCGCCCCCGCGGCCAGGCGCTGATGAAGGTCAAGCAGGCCGGCTGCGTCGGCTTCGCGCTGGACCTTGTCGATTTCAATCCCCGTTATCAGAATGCTTTTTGGTACGTTTTTGGCGACACGCTGGTGGCCGAGGACATGGGTGCCGGCCGCCGCCTGATGGGTGGCGTTCGCATCGTCACCGTGGGCGGCGAGCTGTTCGAGGCGAGCGGCGCCATGGTGGGCGGCAGCCAGGGGCGCCAGAAGGATGGCCCCGGCTTCAGCAACCAGGATCGTTCCCGCGTGGACGAGTTGCTGGGCGAGATCCAGTCCGCCGAGGCCGCGCAAGAGGATGCGTTGGAGCGCCTGTCGGCGGCCCGGACGGAGTTGAGCGCGCTGGAGGCGGAGTTGCAGGACGACGGGCGCGAGGGCGCTTCAAGCCAACAGCGGCTGGAGGAGCTGCAGCGCCGGCGCGAGAACCTGAACGCCCGGGCAACCCAGATCGTTGCCGAGTTGGAGAAGTTGGCGGCCACGATCGAGGATTCGCAGGGGCGCATCGATGCCGCCGCCAGCCGCGGCAGCGAACTGGAGACCCGCCTGGAGGAGTTGGAGACGCTGCGGGAGGAGAAGGGCCAACTGCTGCTCAAGGGCACCAAGAAGGAACTTCGCGAGCGCGTGGAGGCGTTGGAGCGGGACATTGCGGACCTGCTGGATCGGTCCCTGAAGGCGGAGAACCGGCGCGATGTGGCCGCCAAGCAGGTGGAACTGGTGGACGCCCGCCGCGCCGAGTTGGAGCGCGCCGTTGAGGAGCACGGCCGCCAGCGGGAGCGGCTGCAGGACGATCAGTTGCGCTACACCGAGGCGTACAACAAGGGCAAGGCCGAACTTGACGCATTGATGCGCATGGAGCGCAAGGCCACGGGCGCGCTGAAGCAGTTGCAGGACGCGCGCGACCAGTGCTACCAGCAACTGGTGGATCTCAAGAGTCGGATGGACAAGGTCGCCGACCGGATGGAGACCCATTATTCGCTCATCAGCAACGCGAAGGCGAAGCTGCCGGCGCTGGAGGAGGAACTGGGCGAGGCGATGCTGGAGCTGAAGGCCCACCCCGTCGAGTTGGAGGAGGACGAGGTGGTGCCGGCCGCCGACGAGTTGCGGCGGCGCCTGCGCAACCTGGAGGCCCAACTGGATCGTCTCGGCGCGGTCAACATGCGTGCCCTGGAGGAGTGGGAGGAGCAGGTCACTCGGCAGGAGGGGCTCCAGGCAGAGGTGGAGCGCCTGCAAAGCCAGCGCACGGAGTTGATCCGGCTGGTTGAGGAGATCACGCTGAAGAAGAAGGGTGCGTTGACCGAGGTCTTCGAGGCCATCGATCAGAACTTCCAGGAAGTCTACGCGCGGCTGTCGATGGGCGGCAAGGCGAAGATGGAGCTGGAGAACCCCGAGGACCCGTTCACGGCTGGCCTGATCTTGAAGGCGCAGCCGATGGGCAAGCGGGTGACGCGCCTGGATGCGTTGTCCGGCGGCGAGAAGAGCCTGACTTCCATGGCGTTCATTTTTGCAATCCAGCAGTACGAGCCCAGTCCGTTCTATTACCTCGATGAGGTGGATCAGAACCTGGATGCCGTTAACTCGGAGCTCCTGGCGAAGCTGGTGCGGGACAATTCGCGCTTCGCCCAGTTTATCCAGGTGAGCCTGCGCAAGATTACGTTGAAGGAGGCGAGCCATATCTACGGAGTGACCCAGCAGGTGCCGGGGCAGTCCGAGGTGATCGCCAACTTTGACATTGATAACCTGCGCGAGGAGGACGACGACGCGGACGGGGATGGCGACGCGGCGGATGTCACGCTGCAGGAGATCCGGACCGACGGCTCCAGCGACGACGACCACAACGGGGACGATGATTCCACGATCTCCGGGACGCTCCAGCGCATGATGCAGGTGGAGGTGCGCGAATGAGCTCCGGGCGCCAGGTGCGGTCGCAGCCGCAGCCGATCAGCGCGTTTGATCCGCCCGAGCCGCGGCCGCAGCAGACGACGCTCCAGACTGCTCAGGTGGTCCGTCACCTGTTGTGGCACAAGGCGTTGGTCGAGCACGACGAGAGTGGCGGGCGCATTGACGCTTACGTCGAGATGGTCGGGCACTCCGAGGACGGCGAGCACGTCAGCATGCGGGACCCGTTCCAGCGGGACATCGCCATCGCGTTGGAGTTGGTGATTAATGAGCACCTTGACCCCTGGGACCTGGATTTGTCCAAGTTCGCGGAGTTGTACCTGAAGGAGGCGCGGCTGCGCGGTATCGATTTGGTGACGGCGGGTCGCATCATCCTGATGGCATGGACGGTTCTCAAGCTCCAGTCCGACGAGTTGGCGGAGCGCGCCACTCGGGTGCCGGACGAGCCGGAGGAGTTGTCCTGGGATGACGTTCCCGACTGGAATTTCTCTGAGGACGAGTGGGATTACACGCAGCGCATCCGGCAGGCGCCCGAGGCGCCGATCGACGAGAAGATCCGCCACAAGGGCGATCGGAAGGTGACGCTGATGGAACTCATCGGCGCCTTGGAGGAGGTCCACGTCGAGGCGGAGCAGCGCGAGATCACCAATCAGCAGCGGCTGAAGGCTCGCCTCAGTCTGAAGCGCAAGATGCGCGGCCGCGTCGGCGGCATGGTGCACCGGGAGGACCAGGAGGCCGAGGTGGCCGAGACGTGGCAGCGCATCCTGGAGTACCCGTCGACCCCGATTCCGTTCAGCGATTTGCACGAGCGCGACGTGATGGACCTCGTGCAGACGTTCAATGCCATCCTTTTCCTGACGAAGGAGGGTCGTATCACCATCGCACAGGAAGATTTCCCGCGCGGCGAGATCTGGCTGACGCCCAAGTTGCCTGAGGCGGCGGGGGCCATTGAGGCGGGGGTGGAGGCGTGAGTCGCATGAAGCCGGACCACGTCGTGGAGGCCGCGCTGTTCAGTGCGGGTCGGCCGCTTTCGATCGAGGAGATCGCCGAACGGACCGAGTTGGCCCGGCCGGCCGTGCGGCAGGCGGTGGATCGGCTGCGCAAGGCCTACGCGGAGCGGGATTCGGTCATCGAGATCGGCAAGGCTGGCGAGAAGTGGGCGATGCAGGTCAAGACCGTGGCGGCCGAGCCGGCGGCGAAGTTTGCGGCCATGGAGATTGCTCCGAAGCTTCTCAAGACCCTGGCCCTGATTGCGTACCATCAGCCGATGAAGCAGTCGGAGTTGGCGGACATGATTGGGTCGAAGGTGTACGATCACATTCCTGAGTTGAAGGGCTTGGGCCTGGTTCGCACCCGCAAGGATGGGCAAACGAAGATCCTGGCGACGACGCCGCAGTTCCCGGAGTACTTCGGTCTGGACGCCAAGACGCCGGACCAGATCCGGGCCCTCATGGGCAAGCTGGTGGGCATCGAGGTGGAGCCGAAGAAGAAGCGGCGCGAGGCGAAGGGCCTGGAGGAGTTCCAGGCGGGCGACGGCGCGGCGGTCACCGATGAGTCCCCGGCGGGCCAAAGCGTGGATCCGCAGCCGGCGTAGTGCTGCGGTCGGGGGCGGGTCCATGCACGGCCTCGGGCCCGGCGCCCTCCTGTTGCGGCCCCGCCAGTACCTGTTGGGTGGGTTCGCCGACAGCCGTGAGGCGCGCCGAGAACCAGTTTTTGCTTCTGGGCGCCAACTTCGATGGCCGTGGGCTCGCCAGTCCCCGGCAGTCCTCGGACGCGATCAGAGGCCAAACGAGCGGCCCTGGCAGCCAAACACAAGTCGTTATACACGCGCGCGCGTACGCGCGCGTGAGGAGGGGATGATGCCAGCCTGGGCGCGGCTTCGGCCGCGACTGCGGCTTGTGCCGCCGGGTCGATCTCCCCGCGATTGCCAACCATGAGTGAAGATTCCTACGGGGCAGCCAGCATTCAGGTCCTGGAGGGCCTGGAGGCCGTGCGCAAGCGCCCCGCGATGTACATCGGCTCCACCGACGAACGGGGTCTGCACCACCTTGTCTACGAGGTCGTGGACAACTCCGTCGACGAGGCCCTGGCGGGTCACTGCTCCAACATCAAGGTGGTCCTGCAGGACGACGGTGGCGTGCGCGTCGAGGACGACGGGCGGGGCATCCCGATCGATGTGCACCCCAAGTTCGGGCGCCCGGCGCTGGAGATCGTGCTGACGGTCCTGCACGCCGGCGGCAAGTTCGACGAGTCGAGCTACAAGGTGTCGGGCGGCTTGCACGGCGTTGGCGTCTCGTGTGTGAACGCCCTGTCCACGCGGCTGGTTGCCGAGGTTCGCCGGGACGGCCGGCGGGTGCGCCAGGAGTTCACGCGCGGGTTGCCCAATGCCGAACTGGAGGATGTGGGCGCCGCCGACGATTCCGGCACCACGATCACGTTCTACCCGGACGACCAAATCTTCGAGACGACCACGATGGATTACGCGGTCCTCGAGAGCCGTCTGCGGGAGATGGCGTTTCTCAACGCCGGCATCAACATCACGTTCCGGGACGAGCGCGCGGACAAGACGGATGGGGAGCCGGCGGAGGAGACGTTCCATTACGAGGGCGGCTTGAGCGAGTTTGCGTTGTGGATCAACCGCAACCGCCAGCCGTTGCACCCCGAGGCCATCCATTTCACGGGCCGCAAGGACAAGGTGGAGGTGGAGATCGCGATGCAGTACACGGATGCGTACAACGAAACCGTGTTCACCTTCGCCAACAACATCAACACGCACGAGGGTGGCAGTCACCTGATCGGGTTCCGCGCGGCGCTGACGCGCACCCTGAACGACTACGCGCGCAAGAATGACTTGCTCAAGGGCGTCGACGCTGGCCTGTCCGGCGACGATTGCCGTGAGGGGCTGACGGCGATCGTGTCGGTGAAGATTCCGCAGCCGCAGTTTGAGGGTCAGACGAAGACCAAGCTTGGCAACTCCGAGGTTCGCGGCATTGTGGAAAGCCTGGTCAACGAGCGCCTTGGCGAGTTCCTTGAGGAGACGCCCCACGTCGCGCGCACTGTGATCGACAAGGCGGTGCTGGCCCTGAAGGCCCGCGAGGCGGCGCGCAAGGCCCGTGATCTCACCCGGCGCAAGGGTGTGTTGGAGGGCGGCGGTCTGCCCGGCAAGCTGGCCGATTGCCAGAGCCGCGACCCCGCCGCCAGCGAGTTGTACATCGTGGAGGGCGATTCGGCCGGTGGCAGCGCGAAGCAGGGCCGCGACCGGGCCACGCAGGCGATTTTGCCCCTGCGCGGCAAGATTCTCAACACGGAGCGCGCCCGGCTGGACAAGATTCTCAACAACAAGGAGGTCCAGGCTTTGATTCAGGCCGTGGGCACCAGCATCGGCGAGGACTTCGACGCGGACAAGGCGCGCTATCACAAGATCGTCATCATGACGGATGCCGACGTGGATGGGGCTCACATCCGGACGCTGCTTTTGACGTTCTTTTACCGTTACATGGCCGACCTCATCGAGCGCGGCTACATTTACATCGCCCAGCCGCCGTTGTTCAAGTTGAAGAAGGGCAGCGTGGAGCGGTACGTGTACGACGAGCGGGCCAAGGATCGGATGCTGGACGAGTGGGCCCGCCGCGAGGATGGCACCATCGACGAGGAGAAGCGGGGCAAGAGCATCAACATCCAGCGCTACAAGGGTCTTGGTGAAATGAATCCGAC